>CAVJQK010000020.1:0-395 GCA_963651795.1 Erysipelotrichaceae bacterium
GGCCTTGGGTCGTCCTCATTCGCAAATGTAAAATTAAAAAGCTCCCGTCCCATAAGGGACGAAAGCTGATCTTCCGCGGTTCCACCCAAATAAATCCTTTCGGATTCTCTTTTCGGCTCATAACGTCGCCACACGGGGAAACATACTCCGATTTCCGCTTCCCGGCTCAAAAGGGGTAACGCGACAGTTTCCCGACCCGCTCGCACCGACCGCAGGCTCTCTTTGCGGGAATTACTCTCACGCCATGTCTTTCTCTTCGCTTTTATGTTCCCTACTATAGAAGAAACGGGGATTTTTGTCAAGAGAAAATTTGAAACAAATTAACGGCAAACCGTCACTTTCAGATTTTCTTTCATCGGGCGCTTACGAAGCGGCATTTTCGCATGACCCAAAAT
>CAVJQK010000020.1:405-3881 GCA_963651795.1 Erysipelotrichaceae bacterium
CCCAAAATGAGCCCGCACATCGGCGTCGCTTCCTCCGGAATTCCGGCCGCCTTCTTCCAATCCGCCTCATAGCGAATCGTGCGAATCATGCCGTGAATGTAGCAAGAGCCGAGCCCGAGCTCCGTCGCCGCCAAATGCATATTTTCGATAATGACCGCCGCATCGTATTTCACGACCGTGTCATTCGCCTCCGGCGTCGCCGAAACCATGATAAACATCGGCGCCCCGTAAGACGGATCCTCCGCGGCACCGGAAACGCGCGTAAACGTCTCCCGCATCAGCGCGAGCACCTCCGGTTTCTCAATCACCGTCAAAAGATAACCGCCGAAATTATGATGCCCGATCGGCGCCCGCTGCGCCGCCTCCAGCACCTTCTCCAAATCCTCGGAAGAAACTTTCTCCTCCGTATACGCGCGAGTAGACCGCCGAAGCGCCATCACTTCCTGAAACTCCATACTGATTCCTCCTTTACTATGACGGATATTGTACAAGGGATGAAGGATTTATGCAAGGAGAAAAGGCATGAGGCATGGGGCATGAGATTCAGGATGCGCTGCGCGCATATTCCTGTTTTATGCCGGCGAAGCCGGCGAGCGAGCGGAGCGAGCGATTACAACCGAAATCGTCGCCGCAGGCGACACCTTTTAAAGCCGTCAGCCGTTAGCCGTCAGCCGTCGGCGGGGGATCCGGCCGAGCGCGCGTCTCCCGTCTTTCGGTCTGACAGTCTTACGTCTCGCGCACAAATGTCGCACGTAAAAGGACTCCTCAAAAAGGAGTCCTTTTCACTTGCCGCGTTTCATTTGTCATTCGTCATTCGTCATTTTTCATTCGTCAATATACGCTATTCCCTCTGCCGTAAGGGCTACAGGGCCTCCGATGGAGAGCGCTATAAGGTTTCCTTCTTTCGCTTCGGCGTCGGCGTAGATGAGGCCGCCCGATTGGTGGGCTTCGATGTGAATTTTTCCGTTTGCGGAAAGGGCAAGGTGCACCGCGAGGGCCGCCGTGCCGCTGCCGCAGCTGGATTCATTCACGAGCGTGTCCGTTTCTTTCACGTAGACGAAGGGATCGAGCGTGGTTCCGTCGTAGAAAAGAATTCCTGTCGCGCCTCCCGCTTCCGTCGGAAATGTCTCCAAGACGGCGCGCGTCAATCTTTCTTTTTCGGAAACGTTCGGCATGGTGTCCGTCACATGGCAAAAATGCACGATGCCGGGAAACGCGACGCGGCAGAATGTTTCTCCGCCCGCGCACACGGTTTCCGCGGAAAGCGGTTTCGGCATTTCGGCCGTGACATCAAAAACGGTGCGAGCGATTTGACGGACGCATGTCTTCACATTATGCGAGAGCCCGCTGCAGCAGACATCGTACTCCGCGGTTTCTCCGTCTTTCCGCGTCTTAAAATATTGCAGAGCAGCGGCGCAGCGCACGGCGTTTCCGCAAAATTCTCCGCCCATCATAGAAACAAAAATATCCGCGGGCCGCGGCGTTTCCCCCGCCAAAAATCCGACCTGCTCGGCCGCAAAACACGTCGTGTCCATCAGAGCGCGCGCGACGGCCGCCCGCTTTTCTTTCGGAACGGGATCGGTGACGAAAAGCGTCGTATTTCCCGAAGGATTGAGTTTTACCACATGCAAATCCACGCTTACATCCCCTGTTTTTCTTCAATGAGTGCCACCAATTTCCGTTTATTTTTCGGTGACAACATGGCAAAAGGTACGGAAATTTTCGCCAGGCCGCCCTCCGCCGGCGCCCCGATGTACATTTCCGTGAAACGATGCGAAAATCCGACGATTTCCGTATAGGAAACGGCAATGTAATCGCGCTCGGGAAAGTGCCCCTTCAAAGCGTCGTCCCACGAAAATCCGTTTGCGATGAGAAGCCGCGATTCGGTCGCGAGGACGACGGGAAGCTGCACTTCGTATATGCGCCACAAAAAGAATGCGACGGACGCGGCGACGGGCACAAAAAGCCACGCCGCCCCGTGCATCGCATATAAAATGAGCACGGCGGACAGGAGCGCATAGAGGAGCGATGTCGGGACGACCCACCACGAGGAGCGGGCCGCCTGCCAAATCACTCTGCCGTACATTTCTTTATCGGACATCGTCGTCCCACTCCGGTTCGTATTCCGTGTCCGGTTCGCTTTCCATGGCATGCCGTATGGCTTCGAAGGAAAATCCGCGGCGTGCGAGGAAACCGAACGCGCGTTTGTAATTTTCACGGTATCCGGGATTCGTTGCTTCTTTTTTGCGAAGCGCTTCCGTCGCTTTTTCCGTTTCCTCTTCCGGCGTCAATGCGAAATCGCAGGGAAGACCGCGCATTTGCATTTTCTGCCGAATGTATCGGTTTCCGTAAAGTCCTTCGCGCCGAAAATATTCGAAAAGTTCGCCCGCCGCGTCTTCGTCGTTCAAATAGTGATGCTCGCAAAGCGTTTTCACCGTTTCATCGATTTCATCCGGCGCGTAGCCGCGCTGCCGAAGTTTCGTCCGAATTTCTTTTTCGCTCTGCGCGCGGTAGCCGAGGAGATGAAAAGCGGTGTCGAGGGCCGTCTTATTCCGTTTCATTATTTTCCACAATGAAACCGTCTTCGAAGCGCTGCGGCTCGGCCACCAAAGTGTCGCGGATGATTTTCTCGATTTCCGCGTAGA
Source organism: Erysipelotrichaceae bacterium (assembly GCA_963651795.1). Lineage (GTDB taxonomy): Bacteria > Bacillota > Negativicutes > Veillonellales > Dialisteraceae > UBA1822. The sequence continues at coordinate 3,051 of CAVJQK010000020.1, forward strand.
CGTCGGGATTGTCGTGCAAATATTTTTTCGCGTTTTCACGGCCCTGCGCAATGCGGGAGCCTTTGTAAGCGTACCAGGCGCCGCTCTTTTGCACGATGTCCATGGCGGTCGCCATATCGATGAGCGTGCCTTCTTTGGAAATGCCTTCGCCGTACATGATATCGAAATCGGCCTGCTTGAAAGGCGGCGCGACTTTATTTTTCACGACTTTGGCGCGCGTGCGGTTCCCGATGATATCGTTTCCGGATTTCAAACCTTCCACGCGGCGCACGTCGATGCGTATAGAAGAATAGAATTTGAGCGCGCGGCCGCCGGTCGTCGTTTCCGGATTGCCGAACATGACGCCGACTTTTTCGCGGAGCTGATTGATGAAGATGACGACGACGCCGGTGCGGCTGATGATGCCGGTAAGTTTCCGCATTGCTTTACTCATGAGGCGCGCCTGAAGGCCGACGGACGCATCGCCGATATCACCGTCGATTTCCTGCTTCGGCACGAGGGCCGCGACGGAGTCGACGACGATGATGTCCACGGCGCCGCTGCGGACGAGCGCTTCGCAAATGGAAAGCGCCTGCTCGCCATAATCCGGCTGGGAAATGAGAAGATTGTGCGTATCGACGCCCAAATGATGCGCGTAAATCGGATCGAGCGCGTGCTCGGCATCGATGAAGGCCGCAATGCCGCCCATTTTTTGCGCTTCCGCAATGGCGTGCAGTGCAAGCGTCGTCTTGCCGGAGGATTCGGGGCCGTAAATCTCGATAACACGGCCGCGCGGATAACCGCCGACGCCGACGGCGATATCGAGGGCGAGCGACCCCGTCGGAATGACAT
>CAVJQK010000020.1:3891-12156 GCA_963651795.1 Erysipelotrichaceae bacterium
GAATGACATCCAAATTCATTTTCGTGCCCATGTCGCCGAGTTTCATAATCGAGCCGTTGCCGAATTCCTTTTCGATTTGCTTCAGCGCGATCGACAACGCTTTTTGCCGTTCCTCATCATTCGTCGGCAGCACGATTTGCGGTTTTTCCTGTTTTGTAGCCATGTTTCTCTCTCCTCGTTTCTTTATAATTCATTTAAATGAAAACCGAATTTAATTGTCTTCCTCTCCGAAGACGTCGCGGATATACTCCGCCGCGTAAAAAATCGCTTTATGCGCAGCCGCATACCGCACGTTTTTCCGCGATCCGCGAAATTGCTCTTTATACACTTTTGTGCCGGCCTTTCCGGAAACCGCGATGTAGACCGTGCCTTCCGGCTCGCCGCGTTCCCCTTTTCCGGGCCCCGCGTAACCGGTTGTCGCCATCGCCACATCCGATCCGTAGAGCGCCCGCGCGCCTTCTGCCATTTCTTTGGCGGTTTCTTCGGAAACGGCGGTGTACTTCGCCAAAGTGTCCGCGGAAACGCCCAAAATTTTTTCTTTGGCGCTGTTTTGATACGTCACGGCGCTTCCCATAAAATACGCGGAGCTTCCGGGACGATCCGTCATGAGTTTTCCGATGAGCCCGCCCGTGCAGGATTCGGCCGCCGCAAGCGTGAGATGTTTCGTTTCCAGAAGATGCACCAGCTCCGTTTGCGCCTCTTCTTCCAAATTATACCCCGTCACGCGAATACGGTCGGCGATTTCTTTTCGAAGCGGCGTAAGTTTTCGCATCGCATCTTCACTGTCCGTTCCTTTGGCCGTGAGACGTATGACGACATACCCGGGACGCGCATAAAACGCAATCGTCGGATTCGTCTGTGCCGCCACCAAATCCGCTAATTTTTCTTCGAGCACATTTTCATACGCATGCTCGCAAGAAAGTTCGATCGAACGAATGACGCCCTGCGTACCGAGATGCTGCTCCATCCAAGGAACCATCTCTTTTTCGGCCATACTTTTGAGTTCATCGGGCGGCCCGGGAAGGTGAATGAGGCATTTTCCGCCGAAAAAAATCGCCGATCCCGCTGCCGATCCCACATCGTTTCCCAAAAGATCGGCGCCTTTGGCGAACCAGGCCTGCCGTCCGAGTGCCGGTATCCATTCCCGCCCTCGTGCGGCGTAATACGCACGAAGCCGTATTTCTTCTTCTTCATTTTTTTCATACGGAAGTCCCAATGCGTCGGCGCCGGCTTTTTTGGTAATATCGCCCTGTGTGGCGCCGAGGCCTCCCGATGTGATGACAAGATCCGCCCGTGAAAGAGCCGTCTTGAAGACTTCTCGCATCCGCTCCGAATTGTCCCCCACTGTCGTCATGTAAAGGACGCTGTACCCATGCTCATTCAAAAGCCGCGCCAGGTAACGACTGTCTTCATTGGCGATTTCCCCCAAAAGAAGCTCTGTCCCCGTCGTGATAATTTCCGTTTTCATTCGATTCTCTCTCCGATGAGGTCGTACGCGTAGCCGTCCGTGATGCGCACGCGGATGAAATCGCCCGGTTTCGCATCGCCCGGATTGTCGACATAAATTTCCCCGTCCACTTCCGGTGCCTGGAACGACGTGCGCCCGATAGCCTGCCGGATTCCGTCTTCGGTTTCCGTGAAATCTTCCACCAAGACTTCGACTTCCGTGCCGATGAGTTTTTGATCGTTTTCTTCGGAAACTTCCGCCTGCGTCGCCATCAGCAAATGATAGCGCTCTTCCTTCGTTTCCTCATCGATCTGATTCTCCATTTTCGCGGCCGGCGTCCCATCCTGCGGGGAAAACATGAAAGCGCCCATCGCATCGAATTTCGCTTCTTTCACAAAGGCGAGAAGCTCTTCGAAATCTTCTTTCGTTTCTCCGGGGAAACCGACCATGAGCGTCGTGCGCACCGTCATCGGCACGTCTTTCGCGCGGATGTTACGCAAAAGCGATTTGATGCTACCCGACGAATCGCGCCGATGCATGCGCGCTAAAACGCCGTCGCTGATATGCTGCAACGGAATGTCCGCATATTTGCAAATTTTCGGCTCGCTCAAAATTAAATCGAGCAATTCGTCCGTAAAATACGTGGGATACAGATAGAAAAGGCGAATCCAATGCACGCCTTCGATTTTCACCATTTCGCGAAGAAGCGCCGCCAGCGTCGTCCCGTCACGCAAATCGCGTCCGTAGCAAGATAAATCCTGCGCGATTAAATTAAATTCGCGCACGCCCCGCGCCGCCAGTTCCCGCACTTCGTAGAGCACGCTTTCGATCGTACGGCTCCGCATCCGGCCGCGCACATAGGGAATGTAACAAAATGTGCAACCGTTGCTGCACCCTTCCGCGATTTTCACATACGCCGTGTAAGGCGGCGTCGTCACTTCGCGCGGAAGGAGCTCCTCATGCTCACAGGGCGCCGTATCGAAATGCATGACGGACGTTTCCTCCCGATACGATTCCTCCACCGCTTCCAAAATGCGATGCCAGGAATTTGTACCCAAAAGAATATCGATTTCCGGAATTTCCTTGGCAAGCTCCGCCCGAAATTCCTGCGTGAGACACCCCGCCGCGACCAAACGCTCGCACGCGCCGTGTTTCTTATATTCCGCCGATTCCAAAATCGTCTGCACCGACTCTTCCTTCGCCGCGTCGATAAACGTGCAGGTATTGATAATGATGACCTCGGCTTCGTCCAAATCCTCCGTCAGCGTATAGCCCGCCTGCTCCAAGATGCCGAGCATTTTTTCCGTATCGACCAAATTTTTCGAGCAGCCGAGACTGATAAACCCGATTTTCTTTTTCATCCTACCGTTTCTCCTTACGAATTGTCTGCGAAACGGACGTCCCGCACCCATTTTCCGAGCAATTCCGCTTTACCGCTTTCCGTATATTTTTTCTTCAAATCCCACACATAGAGATTGCCGTCGGCATCATCCGCGGGCCAAATTTCCGCATTGGCCGGGATAAATAAAAATCCGTTTTCCGAAAGCGTCTTATCCGACGCGCCTTTATAAAAAAGCCAATCGAAAAATGCTTTCGCCTCGTTTCCGGCACCGGCATCCAACGCCGCACCGTAGAGGAAAACCCACGTCCCCTCCTCCGGATACATAATCCGGATCGGCATATTGTCCGCCTGCAGGCGCCGCGCCTCATGATACCCGGAAATCCCGATATCACATTTATCCATCGCCGCCATTTGCGCCGGCATCGACAAATATTCCCCGTATTGCACGACGTGGGACGCCGCCTCCGCCAAGAGACGATACGCTTCCTCCGTCCCGTAATGCTCCACCAGACACATCAGACTGTCGGACGAAAATTCCGTCGCATGGAAATCCAGCATCGCAATCCGCACACTTTTCCGCTGCCACACATCATTCCACGAATAAATGAAATTCGGATTCTTCTCCGCAAAATCGCGATTCACCGCAAAGACGACCGGATTGACGAAAAGTCCCGTCCACCGTCCGTCCTCATCTTTGAAATCCGCCGGCACCGCTTCCGTGCCGTACGTATACGAGGCAAAAGCGCCCGTTTCCGCCAAATCCATCAACACTTTTTGCGAAGCCAGATACACATCCGCCCGTTTCCCCGCGCGCAGCGTTTCCTTCATTTGCGCGCCCGTCATTTCCGTCACGTCCGCGCAAATGCCCGTATCCGCCCGGAAAGACGGCACCAATAAAGAAACCGTCCCCTGCGGCAAATCGGTATACACCGTAATATGCGGCCCCTTCGGAATTTCCGTCTCCTCCGCCGTATGCCATTTGGCCTGCGCCTTGAAAAACAGGAAACCGAATATCGCGAATGTCAGCAGCAGAAACAGGATCGCTCCTCCGATTCGTTTCATACACTCACCTCAATCACAGATAGACCATCCAAGCCCAAATCGCCAAAGCGGCGCCGATACCGAGCGTGATAATCGCGCGCTCCAGCACCGTGAAAGGACGCCGTTTCGTCTTGGGCTGCGCCACTTCCACCGCTTCGGAATGACTCGCAAGCGCCGCGCCCGCACGCGCCTTTCCCGCATTCGGGGCCGCGGCCGTCTTCTGCTCCTTATTCCATTTCATCACCGTCATATCGCCGTCCATCCCGAGAAGTTCGGCATAATTTCGGATAAATCCCTTTACGAAAACGGGATCTCCGATTTCCGCATACCGCCCTTCCTCGATGGCCGCCAAATACGTCTGACGAATATATGTCTTTCGGGATACTTTTTCCAAATCCCAACCGCGCGCCTCCCGCATTCCTCTCAGCATTTCGGCGACGGGTTCTTCGTTATTCATCTCCATGGAATTTTTCTCCGAATTCTTCCTTTGTGATTAAAATTTCACGCGGACGCGCCCCGTCGGCCGGCCCCACAATGCCCAGCCGCTCCAGCGTATCCATGAGCCGTCCGGCCCTCGTGTATCCGATACGGAAACGGCGTTGCAGCATGGAAACGGACGCTTTTTTCGTATCCAAAATCCATTCCGCCGCTTCCCACAAAAGCTCGTCTTGATCTTCTGCCGCTTCCTCGGCATGAGTTTCCTCTTCCGGCATCGTCAGATTAATGGCCTCATATTCGACCGTTTCCGAAATGCCTTCTTTTATGAAACCGGTGACCGCCGCCACTTCTTCATCGGAAATGAAAGCGCCCTGCACGCGCACGGGATTCGGCGAACCGATGGGATTGAAAAGCATATCCCCTTTCCCGACGAGTTTTTCCGCGCCGGACATATCCAAAATGACGCGCGAATCGATTTGAGAAGACACCGCAAATGAAATGCGGCTCGGAATATTCGCTTTAATCGTGCCGGTGATGACATTCGTCGAAGGACGCTGCGTCGCCAGCACCATGTGAATCCCGGCGGCGCGCGCTTTTTGCGCCAGACGGCAAATCGCCGTTTCCACACCCTCTTTCGCCACCATCATCAAATCGGCCAATTCGTCGATGATGATGACGATGTACGGCAACGGATGCTCCGGATTCATTTCATTGTAACTTTTGATTTCGCGCACATGATCCAGCGAAAATTGGCGATAGCGATTCTCCATTTCCTGTACCGCCCAATGGAGAGCGCCGGCTGCCCGCTTCGGCTCCGTCACGACCGGAATGCGCAGATGCGGAATGCCGTTGTACACGGAAAGCTCGACCACTTTCGGGTCCACCAAAATCAGTTTCACATCTTCCGGATTGCTGTGGTACAAAATGCTCGTGATAATCGTATTGATGCACACGGATTTCCCGCTGCCCGTCGACCCCGCAATGAGAAGATGCGGCATTTTCGTGAGATCGGCGATGACGGGCCGCCCCGTGATATCCTTTCCCAAAGCGACCGGCACGCCGCCCTTCACCTTGCGGAACGCATCCGTATCGATGACATCCCCCAACGGAACTTCCATGGGTTTCCCGTTCGGAACTTCGATGCCCACGGCGGACTTTCCCGGAATCGGCGCTTCGATGCGGATATTCGTCGCCGCAAGCGCCATCGCGATATCATTTTGCAAACTTAAAATCCGCGACACTTTCACACCCATCGCGGGCTCGATTTCATATTGCGTGACCGTCGGTCCCACCGTCACATTCGTCACTTTCACGCCGACGCCGAAACTTTTGAATGTCGTTTCCAAAATTTCCGCATTGTGCGCCGTTTCCGTCCCGGCACCGCCCTGCGCGCCCTTTCCTCTGTGAAGGAGGGACAAAGGCGGAAACACGTACCCCGGCTCCGCGTTTTCTTCGGATTCACCCGCATTTTGCGGCTCATCGGCCGGCTCTTCTTCGGAAATATTTTCGGAAACGGGCTCCGCGGTTTCTTCTTCGTGCGGCGTCTCTTCCGGAACATCCGGCAAAAGCTCTTCCGTTTCCTCATCCGGCTCGATGATTTCCGTTTCCTCAGGCTCCGCATTTTCCGTCTTTTTATACAGGAAATCGTCCGGAAGCCCCACTTCATTTGTCGGCGTCTCCGGCTGCGGCTCTTGATTTTTCTCCTGCCGTTCCATTTTCTTTTGGCGAATCGTCTGCGACACTTTCCGCACGCCCGATCCCGTCTTTTCTTCGATTTTCTTGGCCCCGCCGCTGATGTGCCAATGCGTCAAAAGCAGCAAATCACACGCCGTAAAAGCCGCGAGCGCAATCATCGCGCCGAAACTTCCGACGCACATATGGAGCCCCGTCGCGACGGCCGCCCCGATGAGCCCCGCCCAATCCGGCTGAAACGGTACCGGCCCGTTTCCCTGCGGCATCACAAAATGATGCATCCAGCCCAGCGCCAAAATATACAAAATGCCGAGAAGCACCCACGATTTCGTCAGATTGAAACCCTTGCCGCGCAGCATGTAGCGCGCGCCCAAAAACGCAAGGAAAAGCGCCGGCACAAGCGCCGTGATGCCGAATAAAAGATGAAACAAATCCGCGACCGTTCCCCCAAAAAGACCCGTTTCGTCGCTCAAAAGACTCACGCAGACAAAAAGGCCGCACGAAAGCAGCACGATTCCCAAGACTTCGTAATACAGGACATCGTTCTTCTTCGTTTTCCGGCGCACCGTCTTCGTTTTCTTCTCCGGTGCCTTTTTCTCGGCCGCCTTTTTCTCCGGCGTCTTCTTCTCCGGCGTTTTTCTGCGGGAAACCGTACCCGCCTTCTTCGCCGTTTCCTCTTTACTTCTCATGCCTGCGTTCCTTCCAAATGTCGGCCAGTTTCTTCTCTTCCCCGTTTGCGAGCGGATGATAATACGTATGCCCCGAAAGCTCGTCGGGCAAATATTGCTGCGGCACCCAGCCGCCGTAAGAATGCGGATATTTGTATCCGATACCCTGCCCCAATTTCGCCGCTCCGCCGTAATGCGCATCCTTCAGATACGGCGGAATCGAGAACGAATTTTTCTTTTTCACCTCGGCCTGCGCCGCATCGATTCCCTCAATCGCGCTGTTGCTCTTCGGCGCCAAACAGATATAAATCACGGCCTCCGCCAAAGGAATCCGCCCTTCCGGGAAACCGACCATCTCCGCCGCCTGCGCCGCCGCGACCGCCACCTGCAGCGCCCGCGGGTCCGCAAGACCCACATCCTCCGCCGCGCAAATCATGATACGCCGCGAAATGAAAGACGGTTTCTCCCCGCCCTCAATCATCCGCGCCATATAATGCAGCGCCGCATCCGGATCGCTTCCGCGCATACTTTTTATGAAAGCGGACACAATATCGTAATGATAATCGCCGCCCTTATCGTAAAGCGACAAATGCTCCCCCGCCACGCGCCGCAGCATCTCCTCCGTGAGATCCCCGCCCGCCGGCAAAAGCGCCGTCGCCTGCTCCAATAAATTGAGCGCCATCCGGGCATCTCCGCCCGCATAGGAAACAATTTCCGCAAGGACCGCATCCGTCGCCCGATATCCGTACGATCCGAGCCCGCGCTCCGTATCCGAAAGCGCCCGCCGCAAGATAGAAAGCAACGCCGCCTCCGAAAGCGCCGTCAGACGAATGAGACGCATACGCGAAAGAAGCGGCCCATTGATTTCAAAATACGGATTCTCCGTCGTCGCGCCGATTAAAACAAAAGTCCCGTCTTCCACATACGGCAGAAGCACATCCTGCTGCCCTTTATTGAAACGATGAATTTCATCGATAAATACAATCGTCCGCCGGCCGTAATATTCCGAATCTTCCTTCGCTTTGGAAACCGTTTCCCGAATTTCCTTTATGCCCGAAGCCGTCGCATTGAGTTTCACAAAAGAAGAACGCGTCATCTGCGCCACGACGGACGCAATCGTCGTCTTTCCGCAGCCGGGCGGCCCGAAAAGAAGGAGCGACGGCACCGTGTCCCGCTCGATCATTCGGTAAAGAAACGTCCCCCTGCCGACCGCTTCCTCCTGCCCCGCGACCTCCGAAAGAGACCGCGGCCGCATCCGATCCGCCAGCGGCGCAAAACGCTTCGCCGCGGGCGACGGCCGTTCAAACAAAGAATCCATTCCCTCACCGCCTTCCGCAAAAAAATTCACGCATCAAAATCGGTTTCATCCCTCAAAAAAATCTTTCCTTTTCGAATTTAAGAGACAATCCCCCATGATTAGAATATTATAACATGAATCACCCCACTCTGCCCACACCGCCGAAAAACATTTCTCCGCCGCCCCCAATCACCGAAAAAAAATATAATTCACCACAGACAAATGACCTCTTTCAGAAACAAAATAAAAGAAGGCGAACCGGGAAAGTCGCCTTCTTTGTCTGTGTCGTTACCGACACTGGGAGAAATATATAGAATGTCGTTACGATTGGACGTGGGCT
>CAVJQK010000021.1:0-11882 GCA_963651795.1 Erysipelotrichaceae bacterium
GTTTCACCTCGCGCGAATCCGATGTAATATCGGAAATCGACACATCCGGATTTCCGACCACCGACACCGTCTTCGTCTTCAAAAGCAAATCTCGAAGCTGTTTCACGTTATCACTCCCTATATTTTAAGATTTTAAAATACTTATATGCTCTCAAAAATATTGATGTACTATCTTATCCCAAAACAACGTTTATGACAAGACATTCCGAATCTCTTAAGAAACAGAAAACCGCCGTTTATCACACAAAACATGACAAAAGACGGTTTCGAATTTAATCTCTGATTTTACTTTGATCCACGACATAGTCACGTTTTCCGTAGAGAGCCGATTCCGGAACTTCCATCCCGAGCTCCGTCTCAGCCACAAGCTGAATGCGAGCCAATGATTCCAATCTCGCCACTTCCAGCCGCGCCGCCTCATTGGAGCGCTCCAACGCCACGATTTCCTGCCGCAGCTTTTGCATTTCATGATATTGATTGCCCGTATACAGGCTACATACCTGCCAGACCCCCGTCACAACCGCCACAATCATCAAAATACGAAATACAACGGGAAATATCGTATCTTTCCCTATGGCAATTTCAATCGGTCTTGATTTTTCAAGAGTATAGGGAGCGGGTATTGAACTTGTATAATGCATCATTTCCTGCGATATCATTTCCATATCCCCCTTTGGAAATCAACGATACATGGATAACTTACAATTTTTCGACCACACGCAGCGTCGCACTTCTGGCTCTCGGATTTTCCGCGACCTCTTGATCCGATGGACGAACGGCCTTTCCCACATTTTTCACTTCCCGCCGATGACCGCACATGCACACCGGAAGTTCCGGCGGACAAATGCAATCCCTGGCCATATCGCGAAAAACATTTTTGATAATTCTGTCTTCGAGAGATTGAAACGTAATCACCGCCAAGCGACCGCCCGGTGCCAAATGCGCCACGCAATCTTTCATGGTTTGTTCCAAAATCCGAAGCTCGCCGTTCACTTCAATGCGAATGGCCTGAAACGTACGCTTTGCCGGATGCGGTCCGTCTTTCCGTGCACCTGCCGGAATCGCCGCCTTGATGACGTGTACCAACTCCGTCGTCGTTTCAAGCGGTTTTTCCGCCGCGGCGCGGACGATAAATTCCGCAATCCGTTTCGCCCAGCGCTCTTCGCCGTACTCACGAATAATCCGTTCCAGCTGCTCTTCCGTATATCCGTTCACGACATCATAAGCGGAAAGCTCATTTCTTCTGTCCATACGCATGTCGAGTTTCCCCTCATGCATATAAGAAAATCCGCGTTTCCCTTCATCGAGCTGCCTTGACGATACGCCCAAATCGAAAAGAAATCCGGAAACGGGGCCGATACCCCTTTCCTCCAATATGTCACCGATGTGAGAAAAATTTTCATGTACCGGCATGAACCGGCAAGACACACCGGAAAGTCTTTCTTTCGCCGCCGCTATGGCCTCTTCATCCTGATCGATTCCGATCAAAAGCGCATCTTCCGAAAGTCTTTCGGCCAACGCCAGAGAATGACCGCCTCCACCGAGCGTCCCGTCCACATAAATACCGTGCGGATCCGTCAACACACGGGAAACCGTTTCCTCCAAAAGCACGCTCACATGATGAAATTCCATAGAGCCTCACAAATCGAAGTCAATCGGTAAATCGAGCGATTCCGCCAAATCCGACATATCTTCGCTGCTTTCCGCCAAATTACCGTGAAGCTTGGGATTCCAAATTTCAATGGTATCCCCCACTCCGATGATTTTGGCATCTTTCTCAAGTTTAGCGTAAGCCTGTAAATTGGCCGGAATCAAAATTCGTCCCTGCCGGTCGCATTCCAACTCCGTACTTTGTCCGATAAGGAAACGCCGCAATTCACGCACCGCTTTTTTTGTGGACGGAAGCCGGCGTAATTTTTCAACCATGGCATCCCAACGCTCTACCGGATAAATGGTCAGACATTCATCCAGCCCGCGGGACAGAATAAATTTTTCCCCTAATTCTTCGCGAAAACGGGCAGGCAAAATCATTCGACCCTTCGAGTCGATCGAATGATTGTATTCATTCATAAACATGATTTTGCACCTCCCTCTTCTAAATCCACCACTTTTACCCACATTCTACCACAATCCCCCACTTTTGTGCAATAATCCCCCACAATTTTTTAGAATTTCTACCATAAAATATTTTTATAGTCACTATTCGAGCGAAACATTTCAAAGAACACACAAAAAAAGCACTCCGAATCATCGGAATGCTTCATTTTTATTGTGAGTAGTCAATAAGCCGAGTTCTGTCCCACTTTCGTGGTGATGATTATCTGTCTAGGCTTACCATTACTGATAAGCTCGAGCGGCAACAACCCGGAAGGTCGGCGGGCAACTTCAACCCTTCCCTATTCGGCCTTGCTTCGGATGGGGTTTACCAAGCCAAGCGAGTTACCCCGCTGCTGGTGCGCTCTTACCGCACCTTTCCACCCTTACCGCTTGCGCGGCGGTTTCCTTTTCTATGGCACTTTCCCTGGGGTCACCCCCGCCGGCCGTTAACCGGCATCCTGCCCTGCGAAGCTCGGACTTTCCTCACGTCCTTTGCCGTCTCGGACGCCGCATTGCGATTTCCGAGACGACAAAAGACCCGCAATCATCTTTCGTACTCACGAGGCAGAGTATAGCACACCGGTTCAATGTTTGCAACAAAAAGGGGCTGTAGGAAAAAACATAAAAAAATAATTTATAAAAACAGCGCCCCCGTGGGCGCGGTGTCTTGCGTATGCGAATACACTGAAACTATCACATCCAAAGCAGAGCAACGATAGATAAAGCCGGCTGTGCAAAATTTGCCGGTGGCGAGTCCCTATAGGCTCGCCAAGCGAAGGGCACTCTTTTGCGTCTTGCAGCCGTAAGTGGTACACAAGGATTTATGTCTGAATAGGTATCAGTACATGTGGCGAAAGCCTTTACGGCTGAGCAAAAGAGCGACCATCGCTGCGGCAAATTTTGCCCTGCCGGTGACTTCTTTCTTTGGCGGGGGTAGGACCTCCCCGACCGTTATCCGATTGGATCAAAGAAATTTCCTTCGATCCAAGGAAAGAGGCGGCCGGCATAGCAGATGCTATGTAAGCCGACTCTTGACGAAGCATCGGAGGAAATTCCGATCCAATCGGATTCTTCGGTCGGGGAGGCCCTACCCCCATTGGTTTCTTTCTTCCCCGGGGAAGAAAGAATTGAACATACCCTTAAGTCGCTCTGTGCAGAGCGAGGAAAAGGAATCAGCGCCGCAGGCGCCATCCCGCAAAGCGGGATAAGATAAATGATGCACTATGCAAAATAGAATAATAAAAAGGGGCTATAGAAAAATGCGAAAGCATTTTTTCACAGCCCCTCGAAATCATATTTCTAAAAACAATTATTCTCTTTTCACAAGCTCAACAACAGCTCTCTGGCTCTATCGGCTATATTCTCAGCCGTAAGACCGTACTTCACGAGAAGGTCTTCGGCTTTGCCCGATTCCCCAAAGCTGTCATTGATTCCGAGAATCGCCATCCGTACGGGCTCATATTTCACTATGACTTCCGCTACCGCACTTCCGAGGCCACCCACCACAGAATGTTCTTCCACGGTCAAAATAGCATTTGTTTCCTCAGCTGCATCCGCAATTGCCTCTTCATCAATCGGTTTTATAGAGCTCATATTGATGACGCGCGCCGAAATTCCTTTCCGTTTCAATATATCGGAGGCAGCCGCAGCTTTCCCTGCCATAATGCCGCAAGCGATAATCGTCAAATCCTCTCCGTCGCGCAGGAGCTGCGATCTTCCCGGCACAAAAGGAAGCTTCGGATCTGTCACATCATCACATTTCACGCGTCCCATCCGGATATATACCGGTCCTTTATACGAAGCCGCCCACCGAAGTGCCGCCGACGTTTCCGCCGCATCGGCAGGGACAATCACCGTCATATTCGGAAGCACACGCATGAGCGCGATATCTTCCAGCATCTGATGCGTCGCGCCGTCTTCTCCGACGGTAATCCCCGCATGCGTCAGTGCCACTTTCACATTGAGACGCGGATAGCAAATCGAATTTCTGATTTGTTCATATGCACGCCCGGCACCGAAAACCGCAAACGTGGAAGCAAAAACCGTCTTTCCCGCCGCGGCAAGCCCGGCCGCCACACTCATCATATTTCCTTCCGCAATACCGCAATCGAAGAAACGATCCGGATATGCCTTGGCAAAAACCTGCGTTTTCGTCGAAGCGGAGAGATCGGCATCCAAAACGACGATTTCCGGATGCTTTCCGCCGAGTTCTTTCAGCGTATCGCCGTATGCATCACGAGTTGCCTTACCCATTATTCCGCCTCCTCCACTTCTTTTACGAAACGTTCGCACTCTTCCGCGCTCGGCGCCTTCCCGTGCCAGCCGACTTGACCTTCGACTTCGGAAACACCTTTCCCTTTGATTGTCTTCATCACAATCATCGTCGGTTTTCCTTTCGTCTCCCGCGCTTCTTCAATCGCCGCATGGAGCGAATTCACGTCGTGCCCGTCCGCATGAAGCACATGCCAACCGAATGCTTCGAATTTTTTATCAATCGGAACGGAAGACATCACATCTTCGATTTTTCCGTCAATCTGAAGACCGTTATTATCCACGAAAGCCGTCAGCCGGTCCAACTTATAATGGGCCGCCAACATCGCCGCTTCCCAAATTTGCCCTTCTTCCAGCTCACCGTCTCCCAGCACCGCATACACACGCCAAGATGCTCCGTCGATTTTGGAAGCCAGTGCCATTCCGCACGCCGCGCTGAAACCCTGCCCCAAAGAACCGGTCGTCATGTCGACACCGGGCGTATGTTTCATATCCGGATGCCCCTGAAGCACGGCCCCCGCTTGGCGCAAATGCAAAAGCCAATCTTTGGGGAAATACCCTTTTTCGGCAAGCGCCGCATACAGGCAGGGAGCGCCGTGTCCTTTGGACAAAACAAAACGATCCCTGTCCGCTTTTTGCGGATCATCGGGATCGATATTCATTTCATGAAAATAAAGCAAAGCCAAAAGATCGGCAATCGAAAGAGAGCCGCCGGTATGCCCGCTTTCCGCTTTGGTAATCATTTTCAGAATCGCAATGCGCATCGCTTTGGCTTTGGCCTTAATCATTGTCACTTGCTCGGCTGTCAGTTCTCCCATCATGTCCTCCCATCATCGGTGAAACCGTACGTTTTTTTATTTGGCACCCTTCATCAGCGTTTCCAAAATCGCAACCGTCTCCGCCGCTTTCTTTTGCAGCGCAGCCGTCTTTTCCTGATGTATCGGCTCATTGCCGCACAAATATTTCACACTGCTATTATACAGCATATCCGCATCAAATTCCTCAATCGGGAAAATCGCTTCCTGCCCGACGGAAGAAAGGAAATTATCGATTTTGGGATCATAAGAAATTCCGATCATCGGAATGTGGGACAATGCGGCGAAAATCAAAGCATGAAGCCGCATCCCGACCAATAAATCCAAACATCCGACAAGCGACATCAGCTCGTCCACCCGATAAGAACCTTCCAGGAAATATACGTTTTCTTTGGCATCGGGACAAATTTTTCGCGCCATATCTCCGTCATCGGGTCGCTGCATCGGAATGAAAACGACGGAAACATCCTCATCGGCCAATTTCTCGATATACCGGCCGAACGCTTTTCCCCAAAGATCCGCCTCTTTCCAATTCCGTACGGAAAGTCCGACAATTTTTTTATTCTCCGGGACGCCGGCCGCGCGAAGTATTTCCTTCCCCTTTTCCGTATTTTCTTTCGTCAGGAAAAATACGGAATCCGCCGTCGTGCGAATGGGCGCCTTGACACCGATATCCCGCAAAAATTGCTCACTTGTCTCATCGCGTACCGTAATCGCATCCGCTTTGGAAAGCACAAAACGCGTCACGCGAGACACCCAAGGTCTGTGAATAGGGCCGATTCCCTGTGCATACAGCATGACTTTCTTTCCGAGAATCGCACCGGCCAAAATAAGCGACAAATAATACATGCAGCTGCGGCTGCTCGTCACATCCTGCAAAAGACTGCCGCCGCCCGAAATCAATACATCGCATGACAAAAGTTTCGACAGGATGGAAACTCCTCCGAATCTGGGCACGGCCTTCACGCCGAAAGCCTTTTCCGTCTGCTCCGGGCGCCCCGAAATTACCGTCACCTCCGCCTCCGGATCTATGCTTCTCACGGCGCGAAGGATGGAATACAGCATCGCTTCGTCGCCCGCATTTTTAAATCCGTAATAGCCGGATATGACAATTTTACTTTTGGTCATATCGTTCTCCGAAATATTGCGTGATACGAATCAGAATACAAAGTCCGATAACGGCACAAAAACCCGTCAAAGTCCCGGCCGCCAGACCGTCCAATCCGCGAATCAAACTCAGAATAAAAGGACTGCGCAGATGGGCAAATGTTTCCACCATGGATCCCTGCCCGATTGTCACTGCGACAATAAGGAAATAATGCAAAACCTGCGGCCATCTCCTGTAGAGCGCCGTAAGCGCCATGAAAACAGCCGGATGCCCGAAAAGAAATTCCTTCTCACGCGGGCGTGCATACATATTATCTTCCAGGAAACGACGAAGCGCAATCTCAAATGCCGGCACCGGAGCCATATTGTTTCCGCTCCGTCCCACAAAAAGAAATGCCGCAAAAGCGACGAGACCCACGCACATCAAAATGCCGAGCTTCACCGGAATATTGCAGAATTTTTTGACGAAGGAAACAAAATCCTTTCCCGTTGTCACCGGTTCACCCAAAAGCGGGAAATGTCTGATATAGACAAACGTAATCAAAATGAGCGGCATGACAAATGTCAATTTGACACCGCGGAAAATTTCCGTTTCCAAGAAGAAACGAATGTCACCCAGAATTCCGGAGACATATACGCCGCCGCACAGAGAACAAAGTCCCATCGCCCACAGCAAAAGCGCCCCTTCGGCAAAAATTTTCATAAAACCGCGGGAAACAAAAGCTTCTTCTTTTTTGGAAAGACAGTACAAGATAAATGCCGTCACGACGAGAATCGGCATCGATATTTCCGTCCCGAGCGCCAAAACGTGAAGCGGAAGAAGCGATTCCGTCGCCCAGAAAAGCCCCTGCGTAGCGAGAAGTCCCGCGCCGTACAAAGCCAAAATATACGGTTCCGCCGCCGGCAAAATGCACAAAAGCGCCATCATGCAAAGGGCCAAAGCCCCCGCCAGCACAGCCGCGCGAAGCGGTTTCGCCGGCATATACGGTTCCATTTGAGACGCTTTGCCGACGGAAAATCCGTGTTCCAAAAGACGATCTCTCACTTCCGCCATATAGCGTGCGTTCGTTTCCTGAAGCGTCGTCCCCTCCAATGCAAATTCATACGTGGGGAACAAATTCATGCGGATATTTCTTTCAATATCGCTGATATAAAAACGCGCCGCCGCTTCCGTTTCGGAAATTTTTTTGATTTCATCCTGCGCCATCGCATAGAGACGCACGGTGTTGTAATTCGAACCTTTTACCATATCCACCGCGCCGTTCATCTTATCGAATCCCAGCTGCGTTTGCGCTTCTATCAAAACAATGGGAATCCGGCGCGCCGTCAATTCATCCCGCACCCGATCCGACATTTCTTTATAACCGAAGAAATCTTTACCCTGCGAGAGCACCCCGGAAATTTTCCCTTCACCCGCATCTACGGCTCTCAAGAATTCTTTCACATGCGCTTCCGTGGGATGCGGCACATTGTCCGGGCGGAGCAATACATAGAAACCGGTATCTGCGGCTTCTTTGACGCGCGTCGGCAGGAAACCGACATTCATGGTGAGGAAACGCATCCAATCAGCGGAAATTTCCAAAGTCGGTTTGTTTCCGGCCGTAAATTCGCGAATATCTTCACTGCGCATCCGAAGCTTTACATTGCGCACGAAATCATTGTACATGGCTTCACCGTTTTGTTTATCGGCCGCCTGCACATATATTTTTTCGGTCGCTATTCCGGAAGTATCGGGATATTTCGCCGAAAATTCCGAGCCGTGCATAATCGTGATATCGCCGCGGCCCAAAATTTTCTCGCCGGTCTCATCATACAGAGCGACCGTCGTGATCCCGCTTTTACGGAATAAATCGAATATCTCTTCCCTTGTCTTGCCTTCCAACGGTGCGGCTATGACCATTTCGTCATAATCGTAAATCATTTCCACCGTGGTATCCGCTTTTTCGACTTCGTATCGCTGATAAGCCAAAAAGCAGGCGACGAGTAACCCTACCGCCGCTATGAGAGCAAGAATTCGGAATGATACACTCTTCACAAATTGCATGAACTGCCTCTTATGCTTTCGACTTGAATTTCATCTGTTTCAAATATCCTTCGATAAAAGGATCGAGATCCCCGTCCATGACGGCACCCACATTCCCCGTTTCCACGGCCGTGCGCGTATCTTTCACGAGCGTGTACGGCTGGAATACATACGAACGAATTTGGCTTCCCCATTCAATGGCCTGCTGATCGCCTTCCAAGGATGATTTCAATTTTTCGCGCTTCTCCATTTCGAGCTCAAACAATTTGGAGCGAAGCATTTTAATACACTGCTCTTTATTTTGGAGCTGGGAGCGCTGCGTCTGGCAACTGACGACGATTCCGGTCGGTTCATGCGTCATGCGGACGGCCGAACTCGTCTTATTGATATGCTGCCCGCCGGCACCGGAGGCACGGA
The DNA here is from genome assembly GCA_963651795.1 of Erysipelotrichaceae bacterium. GTDB lineage: Bacteria > Bacillota > Negativicutes > Veillonellales > Dialisteraceae > UBA1822. Next base: position 8,731 of record CAVJQK010000021.1, read on the forward strand.
AATAATCGACTTTGACGTCGGCCATATTGAGATCGACTTCGACATCATCGGTGATTTCCGGCATGACATCGACGGCGGAAAACGACGTATGACGACGTTTCGCCGCATCAAAAGGAGAAATTCTGACCAAGCGATGCACGCCTTTTTCGGATTTCAGCATCCCGTAGGCATGACGTCCTTTAATCATGTAATCGGCCGCTTTGATGCCCGCTTCATCGCCGGGAAGCATATTGAGTTCTTCCACTTGGAAATCATGTGCCGCCGCCCATTTGAGGTACATACGAATCAGCATGGATGTCCAATCCTGGGCTTCGGTCCCGCCGGCGCCCGCATGGAAGGAAACAATCGCATTATTGGCGTCAAATTCGCCCGAAAGAAGCAACTCGATTTCTTTTTTATCCAATACGGCTTTGAGTCGATCCATTTCTTCCCGGAGTTCTTTCTCCATGGATTGATCGTCTTCCTCAATCGCCATATCCAGCATTTCCTGAAGCGATTCCGCTTCGCCGAAAAGCCTTGTATACGTATCGTAGGCCTCTTTGGCCTCCGTCGCTTCCTGAGAAATTTTACGTGCTTTTTCGGCATCATCCCAAAATGTAGGATCGCTCATTTGCACGTCATAACTGGTAATTCGTTCTTTCAGCTGAGGTAAGTCAAAGTGAATCCCTGATTTCCCGCTCGTGGTTCAGGAGATCCGCCAGATCTTTTTTCAAATCTTCCAGCATCATTTCACTCTCTTTCTATACGAAGCCTCATGGTAAGGGCTCCAATCGGGTAACGGACACATTCCGGATTTCCCCGCCGGCATGATTGATTTTATTCGATTTCCGAATCGTTTTTATTTTTCGGTTTCGGAAGGTTCCGCCGCTTCCGGCTTTGTCGAACCGTCTTCTTCCACATAATTTTCCGTGGCGTCTTTAAGCCGATCGGTTTCTTCGACCGCTTCCGGCATCGGCGCTTCGGCCGGTTCTTCTCGGGTAAACTGTACCTGAATATGATACAGATACAGAATAATGGTTTCCATCATGGCATGCTGCATTTCTTCGTACATGTCGAAAGCTTCCACTTTGTATTCGACAATCGGGTTGCGCTGCCCGTACGAACGAAGGCTGATACCTTCTTTCAGCATATCCATATCGTCCAAGTGTTCCATCCATTTGGAATCGACGACCTTGAGCATAACGGCTTTTTCCAATTCGCGCATCATGGCGGAACCGATGGATTCTTCACGCATGTCATAGGTTTCATGCGCTGTCTTTTTCAGCAGGTTTTCCATTTCCTCGCGGGAATAATCTTCGACATCTTCGATTTTGATATCTCCCGGGGCAATGCAATATTTCTCGCAATATTTGATCAGTGCCGGATAATCCCATTCTTCCGGATACAGTTTGGCGTCCGCATACATGTCCATGCCTTCGTCAATCAGGCGATCGACCATATTCATGATTTGGTCTTTCATGTTTTCGCCGTCCAAAATACGACGCCGCTGTTCGTAAAGTACTTTGCGCTGCTGGTTCATGACGTCATCATATTCCAGGACGTATTTACGGATATCGAAGTTACGGGTTTCCACACGTTTTTGCGCGCGGCGAATGGCATTGGAAACCATTGTGGATTTAATTTCTTCGTCTTCTTCCAGCCCCATTTTTTCCATGAAACTCTTGATGTTATCCCCACCGAAAATACGGAGCAAATCATCTTCGAGCGACAGGAAAAACTGCGAGCTGCCCGGATCGCCCTGACGTCCGGAACGGCCGCGGAGCTGATTGTCGATACGACGGCTTTCATGACGTTCCGTACCGATAATGGCAAGACCGCCCAATTCGGCAACGCCTTCTCCCAAGGTAATATCCGTGCCGCGTCCAGCCATGTTCGTTGCGATGGTGACCTGCCCTTTTTGCCCGGCCTGCGCGACAATATTGGCTTCCATTTCATGGAATTTCGCATTCAAAACATTATGCACGATTCCGGCTTGTTTCAGCATGTGCGAAAGTTGCTCGGACTGTTCGATGGATGTCGTCCCGATCAGCATCGGCTGTCCCAACGCGTGACGACGCTGCACTTCCCGGACGACGGCTTTATATTTACCGCGCTTCGTTTTATAAATGGAATCCGGCAAATCGGTACGAATGACCGGTTTGTTCGTCGGAATCTGTACAACATCCAAGCCGTAAATTTTAATAAATTCCTGCTCTTCCGTCTTCGCCGTACCGGTCATGCCGGCCAGCTTATCGTACATGCGGAAATAATTCTGGAACGTAATTGTCGCGAGCGTCTGACTTTCGCGCTCGACCTTGAGTCCTTCCTTCGCTTCAATCGCTTGGTGCAATCCGTCGGAATACCGACGCCCGTGCATCAGACGACCCGTAAATTCATCGACGATAATGACTTCGCCGTCTTTTACGACATAATCTTTATCCCGCGTCATCATGACCTGTGCACGAAGAGCCTGCGTGAAAAGATGGTTGAACTCAATATTTTCGGCATCATACAAGTTTCCGACACCGAGCATCTTTTCCATCTTGGCCACGCCCTGCTCCGTCGGTGCGACGGTCTTCTGTTTCTCATCGACCGTATAATCCTCATCTTTGACAAGCTTGGGGACATATTTGGCCAAAACATAATAATTATCCGTCGATTTCTGTCCCGGGCCGGAAATGATAAGCGGCGTACGCGCTTCATCGATCAAAATGGAGTCGACTTCATCGATTAAGCAATAATGAAGCGGACGCTGCACCATCTGATCCACGGAGGAAACCATGTTGTCTCGCAAATAATCGAAACCGAATTCATTATTCGTCCCGTACGTGATATCGGAATTATACGCAAGCTTGCGAGCCGCCGGTTCCATATCATGAGCGATAAGCCCAACGGACAGTTTCAAAAATTTATAAACCTGCCCCATCTGCTCACTGTCGCGCTTGGCCAGATAATCATTGACCGTGATGACATGAGCGCCCTTTCCTTCGAGAGCGTTCAAATACGTCGGAAGCGTGGCGACGAGCGTTTTACCTTCGCCCGTGGACATTTCCGCAATACGCCCCTGATGAAGCACAATCCCGCCGATAAGCTGCACATCGAAATGCCGCATTCCGAGAACACGACGCGACGCCTCACGAATTACCGCGAAAGCCTCCGGAAGAATATCATCC
>CAVJQK010000022.1:0-11496 GCA_963651795.1 Erysipelotrichaceae bacterium
AGACAGACATGAAGAGAGAAGATATTCGGAATATTGCCATCATCGCGCACGTCGACCACGGGAAGACGACGCTGGTGGATGCTATGCTCAAGCAGAGCCATATTTTCCGTGAGAATCAGAAAGTGGAAGAGCGCGTCATGGATTCGAATCCTTTGGAACGCGAGCGCGGCATTACGATTCTTTCGAAGAATACGTCCGTCATGCACAACGGCGTGAAGCTCAATATTGTCGACACGCCCGGGCACGCGGATTTCGGCGGCGAAGTGGAGCGTATTTTGAATATGGTCGACGGCGTGCTTTTGGTCGTCGATTCGCACGAAGGGCCGATGCCGCAGACGAAGTACGTGTTGCGCAAAGCGCTCGAGCACAAGCTCAAACCGATTGTCGTCATCAATAAAATCGATCGCCCCGATGAACGCATTTCCGATGTCGAAGGGGAAATTTTGGATCTTTTCATGGAGCTTGATGCGGATGAAGATCAGCTCGATTTCCCGCTCGTGTACGCATCGGCCAGAGCCGGTGTGGCCAAGCTTCACATGAATGATGAAGCGAAGGATTTGGGACCGCTTTTCGATACGATTTTGGAATCGATTCCGGCACCGGAAGGGGATCCGGACGGCGGGCTCCAGATTATGACGACGACGCTCGATGCGGATGATTATCTGGGCAAAGTCGCCATCGGCCGCGTGACGCGCGGGAAAGTCCGCGTGGGGCAGCAGGTCGTCATTACCGACGGAGAAAATAAGAGAAATGATCGCATCGGTCAGCTTTTCGTCTGGCAGGGAATGAAGCGCACGCCCGTCGACGAAGCGGAAATGGGCGATATTGTCGCGATGGCCGGTTTCAAAGATATCAATATCGGGGAAACAGTCGCCGATCAGGCGAATCCGGAAGCGCTCCCGTCCATTCACATCGATGAACCGACGCTTTCCATGGTGTTCCATGTCAATAAGAGCCCCTTTGCCGGGCGTGAGGGCGATTTTGTGACCAGCCGTCACATTCGCGCTCGCCTTGAAAAGGAAATAGAAACCAATGTCGCGCTCCGCGTCGAAGATACGGACAGCTCCGATGCTTTCACGGTATCGGGCCGCGGCGAACTTCATATTTCCGTTTTGATTGAAATGATGCGTCGCGAAGGATTTGAGCTTGAAATTTCAAAGCCCCAGGTTATTTATAAGATGATTGACGGCAAGAAATGCGAACCGATGGAACGCTTGACCGTCGAAGTGCCGCAGGAATTCATGGGCGCCGTCATGGAAGGGCTTGGACCCCGTCGTGCGGAAATGATTTCCATGGAAGAGCTCGCCGGCTACATGAAAATGGATTTCTCCATTCCGGCTCGCGGACTCATCGGTTTCAGAAATGAAATGCTCACGATGACGCGCGGCACGGGCATCATGTACCACGTGTTCCAGGGTTACACGCCGTACAAAGGTGACATTCCGGAACGCACGCGCGGCTCTCTGGTCGCATTCGAAGCGGGCACGACGACCGCCTACGGCTTGAATTCCGTGCTGGACCGCGGCGAACTTTTTATCGGACCGGGCGTCGAAGTGTACGAAGGCATGATCATCGGCGAAAATGCGCGCGATAATGATATGGACGTCAATCCGTGCAAGAAGAAACATCTGACGAATACGCGCGCCGCGGCTTCCGATGACGCGATCCGCCTCCCGCCGCCCCGCATTTTCACGCTGGAATCGGCGCTGGAATGGATTCGCGATGATGAGCTCGTGGAAGTCACGCCGACGGCAATCCGCATGAGAAAGGCGATCCTTTCCCGCCAGACGCGCTATAAAAATGCAAATGTAAAATATAAATAAGGATAGCGATGATTAAGAAGGTACTCCTTGGGTGGGGTACCTTTTTTGTGCTTTGCTTTGTGCAACATTTGTGCCGTTGCCGGGAGCCGGGAGCGGGGAGGTAGGAGCTTTAAGCGGTGTCGCCTGCGGCGACAAATTTATTATAATCGGCGCTAAAGCGCCTCGCCGGCAACGCCGGCAAGTGAGCAAAGCGAGCGATTATAAAATAATGCCGCGCAGCGCACATCTTAAAGCTCCCTGCTCCCAGCTCCCAGCTCCTAGCTCCCGGCGTATTTTCGCGACGCGAAAATACTTTTCTCTTGACATTCTTTATAGGCAATGATATTCTATGTACATACGTTAGCACTCGCGGTGTGTGAGTGCTAACAGCAAGTTTTGAAACGGAGGTTTTTACTCATGGATGCGCGGAAGAAGAGGATTCTTTGGGCGACGGTGCAGGCGTATGTTTCGTCGGCCGAACCGGTGAGTTCTCGGACGATTGCGCGAAATTTCGATCTGGGCGTATCGAGTGCCACGATTCGAAATGAGATGCTCGATTTGGAAGATGAGGGATATTTGGTGCAGCCGCACACGTCGGCCGGCCGTATTCCTTCCATAAAAGGGTACCGTTTCTACGTGGATTCCCTGATGGAACCCACGGCGCTTTCTTCCGAAGAAGAGTCGCAACTTTTGGAAATGGTGGGTTCGTCCCGCGTGGATGAAGTTTTCGGAAATATGGCGCGTGTGGTGGCGACGCTCACGCAGACATTATCGGTCGCGGTGCGCGGCGGGAAACGAGCTTCCACATTCAATTATGCGAAGTTTTTACCGCTGGACGATCGCCGGGCGATTTTGCTTGTCGTGACGGCCGAGGGACAAGTTTCCAATCAGGTCGTGCCGATTCCGGAGGGGTCGTCTTTGGATGAGCTCCAATTTTTGGCCGACAGATTGAACGGTTTCCTTCACGGGCGCGATGTGTCGTCGCTCTCCGAGAATTTGATTTTGTCTTTCCGAAAGGAAACGGAGCGGGATTTGTCCCGTTTCACGGGGATTTTCGCGGCGCTCGAAAGTGCGATGGCGCCGGAGCGCAAAGTGTTCACGGGCGGTACGGCGGGGCTCATGCAGCAGCCGGAATTCCGCAATGTGGATCGGATGCAGGATATCCTGAAACTTTTGGAGGAGCGGGAAACGCTGGCGCATGTGCTCGATACGAAGACGGATGCGCCGATTACGGTGCGTATCGGTTCGGAAAACGGCGAAAAGTCGCTCTCGAATTTGTCCGTCGTGCGGGCGGAGTTCCGCGCGGGAGGCGAAGTCGTGGGGACGATGGCCGTCCTGGGGCCGACGCGTATGGAATATGCGAGAATTGTGGGCCTTTTGTATTTTATGCAAAGACGTCTTGAGGATTTGATTAAAGGCAGGGAGTAAGGCATGGAAGAAGAAGTAATGCGGGAAACGGCAGCAGAAAATCCGCAAAAGGCTGCGCCGGTCGATGCGCCGGGCGGAGAAACCGCAGAGAAGGCCGCACCGGATTTGGCGGCGGCGCTCGCGGCTGCGATTGAAGCTGAGGCGGCGGCGGAAAAACGAGCCATGACGCTTCAAAATGAAAAGGAAACGGCGGAATCGAAGCTTTCTCTTGTGATTTCGCAGCAGGTCCGCCTGCAGCAGGATTTCGATAATTTCCGCACGCGGAGCCGCAAGGAGCAGGCCGAAGCGAAAGATAAGGTGACGGCCGAAGTGGCCGCGTCTTTCTTGCCGGTCGTCGATAATTGCGAACGCGCGCTGGCGCATATGGAAAAGGATCCGGCGGGCGCGGCGTATGCGGAAGGTTTTGAACTTTTGCATCGTCAGCTTTTGAAGGTTCTCGCCGATTTGGGCGTGGAAGAAATTGCGGCGCAGGGGGAAACATTCGACCCTCATGTGCACGAAGCGGTCATGCAAATCCCGTCTCCGGATCTGCCCGATGAGACGGTGGGCGCCGTTTTCCAAAAAGGCTATCGTCTGAAAGAAATCATCCTTCGCCCGGCCAAAGTACAGGTTGTGAGCAACGGCTGAGCGCTATGCGTTGATGCGTGATGCGTTGATGCGTTGATGCGCTGCAGGTGTCGCCTACGGCGACGAATTTTAATATAATTGCCGCGCAGCGACACCTCGAGCTTTGCACTATGCACTTTGCACTATGCACTTTTACGAAAAAGGTATTACATCTCAGATATAGAAAAAAGTTACACAGGAAAAAATTTCTAAGGAGGAATGCATTATGTCTAAAGTTATCGGTATTGATTTGGGTACCACAAATTCCGTTGTTGCGGTCATGGAAGGCGGCGAGCCTGTCGTCATTCCGAATGCCGAAGGATCGCGTCTCACGCCGTCCGTCGTCGGTTTCTCGAAGACCGGCGAACGTTTGGTGGGTCAGCTTGCCAAACGTCAGGCCGTTTCCAATCCGCAGCGCACGATTGTTTCCATTAAGCGCCATATGGGCAGTGATTACAAAGTGGATATCGACGGCAAGAGCTACACGCCGCAGGAAATTTCCGCAATGATTCTGCAGAAACTGAAAACGGATGCGGAAGCGTATTTGGGCGAAAAAGTCACCGAAGCCGTCATCACCTGCCCGGCGTATTTCACCGACAGTCAGCGTCAGGCGACGAAGGATGCCGGCAAGATCGCGGGTCTCAATGTCCTTCGTATCATCAATGAACCGACGGCTTCTTCTCTGGCGTACGGCCTCGACAAAGTGAAAGACGATAAGGAACATCTTTTCCTCGTCTATGACTTGGGCGGCGGCACATTCGATGTTTCCATCCTCGATTTGGCGGACGGCGTCTTCGAAGTCAAGGCTTCGAACGGTAACGGTCACCTCGGCGGCGATGATTTCGATGAAAGAGTCATGAATTGGATTGCCGATACGTTTAAGAAACAGAACGGTTTCGATCTGAAACGCGATCCGATGACGAATCAGCGTCTGAAAGAAGCGGGCGAAAAAGCGAAGATCGAACTTTCGACCGTCATGTCGACCGAAATTAATCTCCCCTTCATCACGGTGGACGGCGACGGACAGCCGGTCCATTTCGTCGCGAACCTCTCCCGTGCGGAATTCGACCGCATCACCGAAGATTTGGTGGAAGCGACGGTGGCGCCGATTGATATTGCCATGAAAGATGCGGGTGTTTCCGCTTCCGATATCGAAAAGATCCTCTTGGTCGGCGGCTCGTCTCGTATCCCGGCCGTACAGGATATGATTAAACGCAAATTCGGTAAGGAACCGAGCAAGGGCATTCATCCGGATGAATCCGTCGCAGTCGGCGCGGCCATTCAGGCAGGCGTTTTGAAGGGCGAAGTGAAAGATGTCCTTCTCCTGGACGTCACGCCGCTGTCCCTCGGCATCGAAACGCTGGGCGGCGTCTTCACGACGATGATTAAGAGAAACACGACAATTCCGACGCAGAAAACGCAGGTCTTCTCGACGGCAAGCGATAACCAGCCGTCCGTCGATATTCACGTCCTCCAGGGTGAACGCCCGATGGCGGCGGACAATAAGACGCTCGGTCGTTTCGAACTCTCCGACATTCCGCCGGCGCCGAGAGGAGTCCCGCAGATTCAGGTTTCCTTTGATATCGATGCGAACGGCATTGTCCATGTTTCCGCCAAGGATCTCGGCACGGGCAAAGAGCAGAAGATCGATATCACGTCTTCGACCGGCCTTTCCGATGAAGAAATCGAAAAGATGCAGCAGGATGCGAAGGCTCATGAAGCGGAAGATCAGAAGCGCAAAGAAGCCGTGACGGCGAAGAATGACGCGGAATCTCTCGTCTATCAGGCGGAAAAGACCGTCCGCGATATCGGCGACAAGGGCGATGCGGAAAAGGTGAAAGAAGTGAACGCGGCCATTGAGAAACTGAAAGAAAGCCTCAAGGGCGACGACATCGATAAGATTAAAGCGGATGCGGAAGCTCTGACGAAACCGTTGCACGAGCTCACCGAAAAGCTCTATCAGCAGGCACAGCAGGCGCAGCAGGCCGCGGGTGCACAGGGTGCGCAGGACGCCGCGGGTGCGCAGGGCCGGGCGAAGAAAGATGACGATAATGTCGTCGACGCCGATTACAAAGTCGTGGATGACGATAAGAAATAAGTTAGGACGGTATCATGGCTGCAAAAGATTATTACGATGTCCTGGGAGTCGGCAAAACGGCGTCCGAGGATGAGATAAAAAAAGCGTATCGGAAACTGGCGCGCAAATATCACCCCGATCTGAATAAGGACGACCCGTCGGCCGCCGAAAAATTCAAAGAGGTGAATGAAGCGTACCAGACGCTTTCGGACGCGGATAAACGCTCGCAGTACGATCAGCTCGGTCATGATGCGTATGAACAGGCGCAACGCGGCGGCGGGGCAGGCCCGGGCGGATTTGACACGAGCGGATTTTCCGGTGGTTTCAATTTCGACATGGGCGATATTTTCGACATGTTCACCGGCGGGAGTCGCCGGCAGCAAAACGGGCCCGTCCGCGGCGGTGATATGCGCTACGACATGGAAATCACGCTTCGCGAAGCGGCGAAAGGTGTCAAAAAGACGTTCTCCGCCCGCAAAGACGAGACGTGCTCGCATTGCCACGGAAGCGGCGCCGAACCGGGGACCTCGGTGGAAACCTGCCCGCATTGCGGCGGCACCGGCCAGGAACGCGTCGTACAGCGCACGCCCTTCGGCCAGATGGTCAATGTCGTGACCTGTCGTCACTGCGGCGGCACCGGGAAAATCATCAAAGAAAAATGCCACACCTGCCACGGCACGGGCTTGGAGAAAAAGCTTAAGAAACTGGAAATCAATATTCCGGCCGGGGCCGACAGCGGTGTCCGCATGCGCATCGGCGGCGAAGGGGAGCCGGGGCTGCGCGGCGGGCCGGCGGGCGATTTGTACGTTTACATTTTCGTCAAAGACGATCCCGAATTTGAAAGAAACGGCGACGATTTGTACCGCCGTGCCGATATTTCCTTCCCGACCGCGGCATTGGGGAACGTCATTCACGTCGATACTTTGGATGAAAAAGTCGAGCTGCAAATCCCCGCGGGGACGCAGCCGGGCACGAAATTCCGCATTAAGGAAAAAGGCATGCCGCGCTTGCAACGGAGCGGCCGCGGTGATCTCTACGTCATCGTAAACGTCACCGTCCCGAGAAATCTCAAGGGCGAGCAAAAAGAAGCGCTTCTGAAATACGCGGATATGTCCGGTGAAGACATCGCGGAATACAAAGGAAAGGGATCTTCCTTCATCGACAAGCTGGTCGATAAATTGAAACATTGAAAGAAAGGCCTTCGGGCCTTTTTTTTGTGCGCAAAAAGCGATTGATGCGTTGATGCGAGAAGCGTTGATGCGTCGCAGGTGTCGCTTCGCGACGATTCCTGTTTTATCGGCGCTTCGCGCCTCGCCGGCTTTGCCGGCATAAAACAGAATATGCGCGAAGCGCATCCTGAAGCGCATGCCGCATGCCGCATACCCTCTGCTCGAAATTTTTTGTAGTTTTATTTGAATATGATGCACAAAAAGAGTATACTGGCTTTTGTACGTGAAAGAGTTCGGGAATGTAAAGGAGGAATTTTTTTGAAAAGTGTAATGGAAATGTTGGGGCGCGTGTCGCTCATTAAGCAGATTGCCGTCGGGCTCGTGATCGGGATTTGCATCGCTTCGTTCGTGCCGTCTCTTGTGCCCGTCGTCACGATTTTCGGCGATTTATTTGTCAAAGCTTTGAAAGGCGTCGCGCCGATTTTGGTTTTCTTCCTCGTCATGAATGCGATGGCGGGGCGGAAGGTCGGCGGGAATGCGACGATGAAGCCGATTGTTATTTTGTATATCATCGGGACGTTTGCGGCATCGATTGTCGGAGTGACGCTGGCGATGATGTTTCCGACGATGCTTCATTTGCAGGTGACGGAGGCTTCCGGTATCAATCCGCCTTCCGGTATTATCGAAGTGTTGCATAATTTGATTTTGTCCGTCGTGGATAATCCGGTCGCGGCAATCCTTCATGCCAATTATATCGGGATTTTGGGTTGGGCGATTATTTTGGGAATCGCATTTAATATGATTGCGACGACGACGACGAAAAATTTTTTGGATGATGTGGCGCGGGTCATTACGAAGGTCGTGGGTTGGATCATTCATTGTGCGCCGCTCGGCATCATGGGTCTCGTCGCGCAATCGGTGGGGGACAGCGGAATTTCCGCGCTTATCGGGTATGTGCATTTGCTGGGCGTGCTTATTGCGTCGTATTTCTTCGTCGCGCTCATGATGAATCCGCTCATTGTTTTCTTGAATATTCGCAGAAATCCGTATCCGCTCGTCTGGGCGACGATTCGTGAGTCGGGCGTGTATGCGTTCTTCACGAGAAGCTCGGCCGCGAATATCCCGGTGAATTTGTCGCTTTGCCGGCGTCTCGGTTTGAATCCGGATACGTATACGATTTCCATTCCGCTTGGGGCGACGGTCAATATGGCCGGCGCGTCGATTACGATTTCCGTTTTGGCGCTGGCCGCGGCGTATACGCTCGGCATTCATGTCGATTTTCCGACGGCGTTGCTGCTCTGTATTGTATCCACTGTCGGCGCGTGCGGCGCATCGGGTGTCGCCGGCGGCTCGCTGCTTTTGATTCCGGTCGCGTGTGCGTCTTTTGGCATCAGCAATGATATCGCGATGCAGGTCGTCGGTGTCGGTTTCGTCATTTCCGTTTTGGAAGATGCCTGCGAGACTGCGCTTAACAGCTCAAGCGATGCGCTTTTCACGGCGACGGCCGAATTTGCGGAACGCGCCCGCGCCGGCACGCTAAAAAGCGAGGATATGGTCCCGAGAGAGCGATAAAATTTGGAAACAGCTGCTACGGCGGCTGTTTTTTTATGGCATGAGGCATGCGGCATGAGGCTCAGGATGCGCTCCGCGCATATCCTGTTTTTTGCCGCCGAAGGCGGCGAGCGAGCGCAGCGAGCAATTACAAAAATGCCGCGCAGCGCACCTCTTAAAGCCGTCAGCCGTCAGCCGTCAGCTGTCGGCGGGGGACCCGGCCGAGCGCGCGCCTTTGCACTCTGCACTCTGCACTTTGCACTTTTTCCCCTGTTTCCACAAATTCGGGAAATATTTTCTTTTTTATGATAAAATAATTATGTATGATTTTCTTTTGACGGAGAATAGAAATGGCAAATAAAATCGGTTTATTGGCCGGGGTCGGATCGCTTCCCGCGGAATTTTTGCGGGCGGCGAAAATGGGCGGTTTTTCCGTGGTGTGTATCGCCGTCGTGCCGGGCGTCGATGCGCGCTTGGCTGCGCTGGCCGATGTATATTACGAAATCAATGTCTTCAAACCGGATACGATTATCAAAACGCTTGTGCGCGAAGGCGTGACGGAAGTGACGATGCTCGGGAAAGTCACGAAGGAGTGGCTTTTTAAGGGCGCGCACGTGCCGGATTTGCGCGCGATTCGCCTTTTGAACCGGTTGCGCAAAGCCGATTGGAAAGATGATACGATTACGCTCGCGATTGTGGAAGAACTCGCAAAAGACGGCATCACGGTGCTGGATCAGACAAAATATTTGAAAGCTTTGATGCCGGGGCCTCGGGTTTTCACAAAAAAGAAACCGACGGCCGAGCAGCTGGCCGATGTTTCCTTCGGTTTCCGCATGGCGAAAGCGCTGGGCGAAATCGATGCGGGGCAGACGGTCGTCGTAAAAAATACGGCGGTGATGGCGCTGGAGGCCATCGAAGGGACGGATGCGTGCATTCGCCGCGGTGGGAAACTCGCGCGCGGGGGTGCTGTCGTCGTGAAAACGGCCAAGCCGCACCAGGACACGCGTTTCGATATGCCGACGGTCGGCATGACGACGCTGGAATCCATGATGGAAAGCGGCTGCGACGTGCTTGCCATCGAGGCACATCGCACGTTTTTCGCGGAAATGGAAGCGGTCATAAAAAAGGCCGATGAAAAAGGAATCGTGATTTTGGCGACGGAGGGCGGAAACGGATGAAAGTGATGTTTTCCGCCGGGGAAGCGTCGGGGGATATGCATGCGGCGGCCGTCGCGGCTAAATTAAAAGAAATTTCGCCCGATATCGAAATGTTCGGCATGGGCGGCGCGGGCATGGAACGCGCGGGCGTCCGCATCATTTACGATATTAAAGAATTGGGCATCATCGGCGTCGTGGAAGTTTTGAAACATTTGCCGCTTTTCTTTAAATTGCGCGACATTCTCCGCGATGCGATACAAAAAGAAAAACCGGATGTCCTCGTCTGCGTCGATTACCCCGGTTTCAATATGAAAATCGCGCATATGGCGCGCGAAATGGGGATTCCCGTCGTGTATTACATCGCGCCGACGATTTGGGCGTGGCACAAGAGCCGCGCGAAACCGATTGTGAAAGACGGGATACGCGTCGCGTCGATTTTTCCCTTCGAAGCGAAAGCGTATAAAGACGCGGGCGCCGATGTGACTTTCGTCGGGCATCCGTTGGCCGATACGGTGAAACCGAAAATGAGCCGCGAAGAAGCTTTGGAGGCATTCGGGGCGGACGTTTCCAAGAAGCGGGTGCTCATCATGCCGGGGAGCCGCAAAAACGAAGTGGCGGGGCTCCTCCCGACGATGATCGAAGCGGCGAAGCGGATTTCGGAAACGGTCGATTGCGAATATTATCTGCCGCGCGCGGAGACGATTTCCGAAGAATTTCTGAAGGAGCATATGCAAGGCGCGGAAGGCTTATCGATACATATCACGGACGGCTCGTCTTACGATTTAATGCGCATTTGCGACGTGTGCATGGCTTCTTCGGGGACGGCGACTTTGGAAACGGCGCTCATGGAACTGCCGACCGTCCTCACCTATAGGCTTGCGGCATTTACATGGTTTTTGGCGCAGCGCCTCGTGCATGTGAAATATGCGGGGCTGCCGAATTTGCTGTTGGATAAAGAAGTCACGCCCGAATTATTGCAGGAAAAGGTCACCGCGGAACATATTTGCGGCATTCTTTTGCCCTGGCTTACCGATGAAGCGGCGCGGCAAAAGAATATCGAAGAACTCCGCGTCGTGCGGGAAGCTCTCGGTGCGGGCGGAGCGGTCCGTCGCGTGGCGGATCTCATTTTGGAAACGGGAGGCGATGCATGAAACAATCGAAATTTTCCGGCTATCGCCGTTTATTGACCTATCTCTGGCCGTATTGGAAACGGCTCTTGGTTTCCGTCATCTGCATGCTCTTTGTATCCGCGTCGAATCTCGTCGTGCCGTGGATCATCAAAGACATGGTCGACGACGTCCTCATGGCTAAAAACGTGCAGATGCTCTATGCGATTATCGTCGCGATTCTCGTGATTTTCGCCATTCGCGGCCTCACGACATTCGGGCATCGCTACCTCATGGGATACATCGGGCAGCGCGTCATCACCGACCTTCGCGCTCGGCTTTTCGCCCATTTGCAGAAGCTTTCCATTTCCTACTACGATAAGCGCCGCACCGGCGAAATCATGAGTAATCTCACGAACGATATCCAGGCGCTCCAGACCGCCATTGTCGATAATTTCATCACCCTCGTGCAGGAATCGGCCATTTTCCTCGGCTCCTTCGCGTCCATGATTTACCTTCAGTGGAAACTGACTGCGCTCTGCCTCGTCATCGTGCCGCTCGTTTCCTTTACCATTAAATTTTTCGGGAAGAAACTGCATT
>CAVJQK010000023.1:0-11303 GCA_963651795.1 Erysipelotrichaceae bacterium
TCGTAGTAGATATCCTTAGCAATGACGAAACGGAAACCGCAGGCGATGTAGAGACGCTCCGCTTCCCGGCAGGCGGAAAGGACGTCCAGACGAATCGCTTTTTTCCCCTGCCGCCGCGCCAGATTTATGATTTCACGGACGACGATTTTCCCTATCCCCTTTTTCTGCAAAGACGGATGCACCGCCAGCGTATGCACATAGAGAATGTCCTGCGGCGCGCATTCGAGACTCCACGGGCAGCCCGCATATCCCTCGTTTGCGCGATTATTTAAAATCACGCAAGCCGAAAGCCCGCTGCCCTCCGTCAAGCGATACAATTCCCCCGCCGAAAGTGCCTCCTTCAGATACGCATCCGTCGGATACACGCCCTTCCCCCAGCCGAGCTTTGGATTGTCCGGATACTCCGCATGAATCCCGTCAATGACATCCCAATAAAATTTTTGTATTTCGGGAAACTCCCGCTCCCCGGCTCTCTCAAATTTCATTTCCGTTTCCGTTCTCAAATACCCCCACAACTTCCACGTGCATGGTCTGCGAGAACATGTCGACCGGGGTGACTTCGCGAAGGGTATAGCCGAGATCACGAAGACGGGCGGCGTCGCGGGCAAAGGTCGCCGGGTTGCAGGAGACGTAGACGATGCGAGTGGGGGACATAGCGGCAGCCGCTTTCAGGACGGCTTCATCGCAGCCGGCGCGGACGGGGTCCATGACAATAACGTCCGGGCGCAGGCCTTCCTCGGCCAGGCGCGGCATGAGGCGGGCGGCGTCTTCGGCGTAAAATTCGGCGTTTGTAATCCCGTTTCGCGCGGCATTTTTCTTGGCGTCTGCGATTGCCGGCGCGACGATTTCGATCCCGATAGCGCGGGCGGCGCGGCGAGCAAGCGCAAGCGTTATCGTCCCGGTGCCGCAATAAGCGTCAATCACGGTCTCGCCGCCGGTAAGATCCGCGTAGGCGAGCGCCGTTTCATATAAAATTTCCGCCTGTTCCGGATTAATTTGAAAGAAGGAAAAGGGAGAAACGGAAAATATGAGACCGCAGAGCATCGCGGTGAGCGTTTCCTCGCCCCAAAGGCGGCGTATTTTTTTGCCCAAAATAACATTGCCGCGCCCCGGCTGCACGTTGTGATAGATAGAAACGCATTCCGGGATCGCCTCCGTTAGCTCTGAAATCCATTCTTTTTCAAAAGGGAGCGTCTCGGCTGCCGTGACGATGACGGCCATGAGGCGTCCGCCGTCTCCGGTGCGTCCCAAAATGTGGCGAAGGCTCCCCGTCCCCGTTTTTTCGTCATAAGGGGAAATATGATGCCGCGTCATGAAATCTTTTGCAAAAGCCAAAAGGCGATTATTTCCTTCCCGCAAAATTTCACAAAAATCGGTCGGGATAATGTCGTGACTGCCGCGCCGATAATAACCGAGCGCCGGGCGGCCTTTTGAGAATCCTGCGGGGACGGCCATTTTGTTTCGATAGGAAACGGGATGCGCCGCGCCGAGGACGGGACGCACGAGAGCCGACGGGTAGCCGCCGATGCGAGCGAGGACATCGACGACGCGTTTTCGTTTCACGACAAGCTGCGCTTCATAAGATAAATGTGAAATTTGGCATCCGCCGCATTCCTCATAGACAGGGCAACGAGGCACGACGCGCGCAGGCATACTTTCCTGTATTTCCGAAAGATTTCCCACCGCATAGGCGCGTTTCACCAAAGAAATTTTCGCCCGGGCCGTCTCGCCCGGAAGCGCCCCCGGGACAAAGATCGTGAATCCTTCATATTTCCCGATGCCCTCTCCGTGCACGCCGAGATCCGTCACAGTAAGCATCACGCTATCGCCCGCGCGCACCGGGCATTTCCTTTCATCCATCGTATTTCCTCACCGTTTCCGCAAAAGAATGGTCATTTGATATCCCACAAACACAAAAAAAATAAACATCGCCGTGTAATCGATTAAAAAATCGGGGAGCGTTTCGGCAAAATCAAAAAACGCAAAATGGGCGCGCAAAAAAAGATAATCGGCAACGCCGCGCCGCCAAAACGCATAGGCGCCGTAGGCCGAAAGCGCAACGCCTGCCGCCCGCAGAAACGGCCACGCGCGAGGCGTTTTTTTTCGCATCCGTCCCACGGCGGCCTCCCAATGGATCCCGACGTGAAGTCCCATGAGCACAAAGCCCCAATACGCCGAGGCCAAATGCACGCGAGAGGCCACGGCATGGCCGCCGTGCTCGGGCAAAAAAGTAAAGGCGTGCCGTGAAAGTCCGATGCCGCTCACCGTGACGGCGACGACGCAAACGCCCATCAAAATGACGAGCAAAATTTGAAATATCCGAATCGGCGGAAAGCGCCCACGGCACATACCGGCCAAAAAGCGGCGATTCAGCACGTGATGCCACGCAAAAAGCGCAAAAAAGGCAACGCCCAGCCACTCATGCGCCGCTTCCCCGAAAAGTCCGTAGCTCATGAGGAGAAGCAGCGCCGCCGTCATACCCACATTCAAAATCATCCGAATCCGCATCGCGCCCGCCTCCTTTCGTTTCCTACATTATACAAAAAGAGCGGAAACGGGTACAGGATTTTTCTGTTATAATAAAAGAAAAAAGGGGGAAACCATCATGAAAACTTTCGAACCCATCATCCGCGAAAATGCGAGCGGCGGCAAAGGCCACATCGTCGTCCGGCCGCTTCTTTCCGAGGAGGAAATGAAAGACAAATGCCGTCTTTTCGCCCGCGTCACGATTCCGGCGGGCTGCTCGCTGGGCGTCCACCGCCACACGGGCGATTCCGAGTGCTACCACATCCTCTCCGGCCGCGGCCGCTACACGCAAGACGAAGAAACGACAGAAGTCGGCCCCGGCGACACGACCTTCTGCGAAGACGGCCACACGCACGCCATGGAGACGATTGGAAACGAGGATCTCGTCTTTATCGCTTTGATTATCAATAGTTGAAGGACAGGCATAAGGCATGGGGCATGAGATCAGGATGCGCTTCGCGCATATCCTGTCTTATGCCGGCAAAGCCGGCGAGGCGCTTTGCACCGATTACAACAAGATTCGTCATGCAGCGACACCTGCCACCCATCACCCATCACTCATCACTCATCACTTTCATTCAAAAACCGCAGCTCCCAAGAGTTGCGGTTTTCCCGTTTTCTTTTATTTTACGGCAAATTCATAAGTCGTCTGCGGATTTTCAAAGAACATCACGTGCATCGTCTTTTTATTGCAATTCGCCACGACCTGAAAAACGGACAGCCATTGCACACTCTCGCTTTGCCGTTGCATCACCGATTGCATTCCGACGGAAGATGCAAATTGAGATGCCAGTCTCATCATATAATCTCGATTTTCTTCCGCCAATGCTTCTTTTACCGTCAATCCGAAACTATGCATCCCCGGGCTGTCATCGCCCGTAAATTCATCCCTCACATCAAAAGGACTATTATATGGATTTAAAAGATGCGAAAATCTGACTTTCGTAAGAAGCGCCGCCAATTGCACTTCATTTCGAACCCCGCCGATTTCTTTTTTCAAAAGATCATACCGTCCGTGTCCTGTGCCGTAAAGCACCATGTCCCGATACGTTTCATTCAAAAAATAATTGGTCTGTACATTCTGCCTATCAAGCCATACGAGTTTATTATCAACGAGCTCCAAGACACCGTAGTTCCCGTAAGCATCGGCAATGGTAAGTGCGCCCGTCCAATCAATACGCCCATCAAAAAGTCCATGAACATCAAGCGTATCGGCAAGCTCCACCGCTTCAGCGACTGTCCCGGCACGTTCTCCCAAATATCGCACAAGCCCCATCATGGAAACGCGAGTCGCACCCGGTTTTGTCCCGCGAGACTTTTTGATACCATAATATTCCGGCTCACCGGGACGCATATTGAATTCGATGAAAAGGCCTTTTTCATTCAAAATATCCGTCGTATGGTACATAAGCGGCCAAATTTCTTTTTTGGAAATTCCCTTCTGCGCTACCGTCGCAAAATCGGATCCACCATGCGGACGGTAAGCAAGACCGACCGTCGCGAGACGCCCCGGCACCTGTGTGCGCAAAATATACGCCGCGCGGAAACTGTAGAAAGAATCCATCGAATGCCCGACGACGGTATCTCCCGTTTCCATCACTTTGACGACAGTCGAGCAGCCGCCCTTTCCGAAGGTTTTCTCATCAGCCGCAAGTCCCGCTTTATCATCCACTTCGGTAAAAATCGGAAGATCCACGACATAATCCCCCAAGACGCGTCCGTGCACCACATCCGTCTGTTGCGTGCCGGCTGCCGGAAGAGCCGAAATCAGTGGAGCGCCCACAGCCCCCGCCATCTCAAAGCCGAATCCGATGCCCAGCGCCAAAACAGCGGCACCCAATATTGCATGAAATTTTTTCATAAATTTTCTCCTCACACAAACGAAGAACATTTTGCCCCACTTCTTATCTGTATACAATATTCCTTCCACGATGAATTATATCCGAATTTATGACCTCTCGCAAGAAACCGTAACTTTCTTCTCACGCAAAAAAATCTCCGTCGGCTCATAAACACCGGCGGAGATCTTCCTTGCAAAAATATTTTTACGGCTCCTAACAAGTCTAACTTCCGAAAATCACCCGAAAGCTGCGGTTTCTTTGTTTCCTATTTTCACAATTTGAAATCGTGTACGTTTTCCGGATTTTCGAAGAATAGGACGTGGAATGTCTTTCGATTGCAATTGACGACGACTTGGTAGGCGGACACCCAACCTTTGCTGGATGCATTGCGTTCCTCCGGCGTCTTCGCGAGTTCTGCCTTCCCTTGTTCGCGCATAATCGACAAAACCTTCTCGCGATTTTCTTCCAAAAGCGCATGCCGCGTCGTATGAATTCCCGCTTCCTCAAACGGCGTGGCATCGACTTCCGTGTAATCGCTTCTCGGATCGAACGCGCAGGTGTCGGGGTCCATGAGCTGCGAGAATCTCACTTTATAAATCAAATCGGCCATATCCTTTTCCGTCTTCACCGCGTCGATTCCGTTTTGCAGCACTTCGTAACGGCCGTACCCGCAGCCGTTCACCGCTTTATCCCGATACGCATCGGCCAGGAAGAAATTGGCATGTGCCGTCTGCCCTTCCATCCAGACCAATTTATTATCGACGAGCTCCAGCACGCCGTGCCGCCCGAAACGATCCGCGATAAATAAGCCCCCGCTCCAGTTCGTTCCTTCATTTTTCAAACCGTGCACATCGACCGTTTTCGCCAAAGTGAGCGCTTCTTCCACATTCGCCGCCCGTTCGCCCAAATAGCGGATGAGCGCGGCGACGGACATTCTTTCCTTCGCACCCGGATTCGTACCGGAAGAGAGCTTAATGCCCGTATATTCCGGCTCTTCGTTTCTCATATCCCCTTCGATATAGAGACCTTTTTCATTCAGCACGTCACAGCTGAAAGCCAAAATGGGAAGAAGCTCCTCTTCGGAAATACCTTCCTTCGAAACTTCCTCAAAATCGGGGCCGGAGAAAGAATTGTAAGAAATCGCGATTGTTTTATGGAAACCGGGGACCGCGGTGCGGAAAATATACACCGGCTTATCGCTGTAGAAGAAATCCATGGAACGGCCGACCACCATATCGCCGTTTCCCATCACTTTCCCGACGGCCGAGCAACCGTATCCGTCGAAACTTTCTTCATCGATTTTAAGCACTTTTTCCCAATCATACTCCGTAATCGTCGGCAATTCGATCACATGATCACCCACGGTTTTTACGGAAAGTTTCGGCTGCGAAGCATCGCTTACCGCTCTCGGTCTTTCGGGCACCATCGGCGCCGCAGAAACCGGTGCGGCACATCCCAATCCGATCCCCGCCGCCAAAATCGCCGCGCCGAGCATTGCCTGCCATTTTTTCATAACATTTCCTTCCTTCAAATAAACAATCGTCAAGCTCTTATTTCGCCACTTTCACATCATAAACCAGCGTCGGATCTTCGAAGAACATAGCATGAATGCTTTGTCGATTGCAATTAGCAACGACCTGCCAAATAGAGTACCAAAGCTGGCCTTCCTTTTTAAGTGTATCGAGACCTTTGGCTCTTTCGGCTGCCATCACTTCTTTTATGGCCGCTTCCAATACCGGACGATTTGCTTCATCCAGCGCTTGGTCGACAGTCAACTTTTCATCATCTGCACCAATCCCCGGAACATGCACACCGGTATATTCCGTGCGCACATCAAAGGGACAAGTATCCGGATCAAGCGATTGTGAATACCGCACAAGAGCCATCAATTTCGCCATATCTTTTTCCGTCTGCACAGCATCGCGTCCGGCTTTAAGCGTTTCATAACGCCCAAGCCCCGTACCGTAAAGCGCGCGATCGCGATTGCCACGAGAAAGGAAGAAATTCGTCTGGAGTTGCTCGCCGGGAAGCCAAACAAGTTTATCGTCGACAAGTTCCAAAATACCGTATTTCCCGGTAGCGTCGGCAATATAAATTCCCGCATTCCAATCGAGTGTACCGGATTTTAAGCTGTGCACATCGACCGTTTTCGCAAGCGCCACCGCCTCGTCAACGGAGCCCGCGCGTTCTCCGAGGAAACGAATGAGTGCACCCGGTGACATGCGCCATTCCGCACCCGGATTTGTACCGCGACATTCTTTTAACCCCGTAAGCTCCGTATTCTCCGCATTTCTCATATTCCCTTCAATGTACACACCTTTTTCATTCATAATATCAATCGAGAAAAAAAGCAGCGGAAGTGTATCGATTTTCTTGATACCGATTTCTTTAGCTTCATCAAAATCCGGTCCACTAAACGGATTATACGCAAGACCAACCGTCTTATAAAAACCGGGAACCGCCGTGCGAATAATGTACGCCGGTTTATTCGTCACATTGAGATCCATCGAGCGTCCGACAACCATATCTCCATTCGGGAGCACTTTCGCAACCGCTGAGCACCCATAACGCCCGAAATATTCCGCATCAAGTGCCAACCCCGCTTCGTAATCAATTTCCGTAAAAACAGGCAACTCTATGACCTGCTTCCCGAGAACTTTACCCAAAATACGATCTTCGCCGTTTACCACAGTAACCACCGTCGGTGCCTGTACCTGCGCCGCCGTTTCTGCCGCCTGCGAAATCCCGCCAAACCCAATTCCCGCCGCCAAAATCGCCGCGCCGAGCATTGCCTGCCATTTTTTCATATGCAAAAACTCCTTTTATGAAACGAAGGCCGCCGCCCTCTTTTATTTTTCCACCGTAAAATCAAAGACCAAATTCGGATCTTCGAAGCACATCACATGCAAATTTTTCTTATTGCAATTGGCGACGACTTGGAATTGAGATTGCCAGAGCGTCCCGTCATCGCGGAGCTGCTGCAGCGTCCAATCGCGTTTATCGGCAAAAGCGGCCATCGCCGTTTTCATCAATTCGTCATAATTCGCCGGATCCATGGCGACTTTAGCCGTGAGTTTCCCGCCGAATTTTTCAAAAGCCGGACTCTCAATTCCCGTGAATTCCGTCAGCGGATTGAAAGCGCAGGTTTCCGGACGGATGAGCTGCGTATATCTCACTTTGTAAATGAGATCCATCATGTCCCGCTCCGTCTTGACGGCGTCGAGCCCTTTCGCCAGCACCTCGAAGCGCCCGTAACCGTTTCCGTATTTCGCCTTGTCTCTGTATCCGTCGCTGTAATAGAAATTCGTGTGCCCCACGGCGCCGTCCGTCCAGACAAGTTTATTATCGACAAGTTCCAAAAGTCCGTGATGCCCGGAAGGATCCGCCAAAAACAGCGCGCCGCCCCATTCGGAATGTTCGGTTTTCATCCCGTGCACGTCCACCGTTTTGGCCAGCGCCACCGCTTCATCGACATTGGCCGCGCGTTCGCCCAGGAAACGAATGAGCGCGATGAAACTCATGCGATATTCGGCTCCCGGATTCGTCCCCGAAGACGGCTTAATCCCCGTTTCCTCCTCCGGCTCTTCCGGACGCATATTCGCTTCCACGTAGAGACCTTTTTCGTTCATGATATCCGTCGTGAAGAAAATCATGCCGCTGATATCTTTTTCGGAAATGCCGTTTTTCTCCACTTCTTCAAATGTCGGACCGGCAAGCGCATTGTACGCCAGCCCCACCGTCTTATAATATCCCGGCACCGCCGTGCGAAGAATGTAGGCCGGGCGATTGCTGAAATAGAAATCCATG
Organism: Erysipelotrichaceae bacterium; assembly: GCA_963651795.1. Lineage (GTDB taxonomy): Bacteria > Bacillota > Negativicutes > Veillonellales > Dialisteraceae > UBA1822. The sequence goes on from CAVJQK010000023.1 coordinate 8,175, forward strand.
GATCGACCGACAATCATATCGGCGTTGTCCAGCACTTTGCCGATAAGCGAGCAGCCGACGTATCGGCCGAGCAATGCATCATCGGCGGCCAGTCCTTCGGCATAATCGATTTCCGTAATGACCGGAAGCTCAACGACGTGACTCCCCCAAATTTTCCCTTTGACCGAATTGGAAACTTCCGCCCCGACGGTCGAAGCCGCTGCCGGCTCTGCGATTTCCGCCGCCTGCGCAATGCCGCCGAAGCCGATTCCCGCCGCCAAAACGGCCGCGCTCAGTAATACCTGCCATTTTTTCATATGCCAAAACTCCTTTTGTGCCTCAAAGCGTGATATCTTGAATCGTTTCCGGTTCTTCGAAGAACATCACGTGCAGATTTTTCTTATTGCAATTCGCGACGAGCTGGAAAACGGAGAGCCATTGTGTGCCTTCGTCTTTGAGCTCATCGATTGTTTTCACGCGTTCGATTTTGCCGAGCTCACGAATCACTTCGTAAAGGAATTCGCGATTTTCTTCCGCCACGGCATCACGCATCGTGAGCGTCCCGCCGAACATCGCAAGCTCCGGCGATTCTTCGTCCGTCGTATAATCGCTCCGCGGATCGAAGGTCCATTCGTCTTTCATGAGGAGCTGCGAATAGGAAACTTTATTGATGAGCTTAAACATATCGTCTTCCGTGCGGACATTTCCGATGCCGTTTTGCAGGACCGCATACCGGCCGACGCCGCTGCCGTAGACGGCTTTTTCGCGATAGCCGGGCGTGAGGAAGAAATTCGTCTGCGCGTTCTGCCCTTCGAGCCAGGACAGTTTATTATCGACGAGTTCCAATACGCCGTGATGCCCCGATGCGTCGCACATATAGAGCGCGCCCGTCCAATTGATTTTATCGTTTTTCATGCCGTGCACGTCCACCGTTTTCGCGAGCGCCACCGCTTCATCGACGGAGCCCGCGCGTTCACCGAGGAAACGAATGAGTCCCGCGAGAGACATGCGATATTCCGCTCCCGGATTTGTCCCGGACGAATCGGCAAATCCGGCGTCTTTCGGTTGCCCGGGGCGCATGTTTCCTTCAATGTACAAACCTTTTTCATTCATGATATCCGTCGTGAAGAAAAGCGCGGGGAGCGTTTCCTCCGCCGTCAATCCTTCTTTTTCCGCGACGTCGAAATTCGGACCGACGAAAGGATTGTACGCGAGGCCGACGGTCTTGAGAAAGCCCGGCACTTCGGTGCGCACGATGTAGGCCGGTTTGTGGCTGTAATACAAATCCATCGAGCGGCCGACGATCGAATCTCCGGTATCGAGCGAGCGGAAAATCGCCGAGCAGCCGTAATGCCCGAAAAGGGCGTCGTCGAGCGCGAGGCCCGCCTCGTAATCAACGCTCGTGAAGACGGGAAGCTCAATGACTTGCGATGCGACGACTTTCCCTTTGATTTTGGGGGAAACTTCCGCGGAAACGGCCGGCGCCGCTGCCGGCTCTGCGATTTCCGCCGCACACGCGATGCCGCCGAAGCCGATGCCCGCCGCCAGAATCGCGGCGCCGAGTAAGAGATTTAATTTTTTCATGCGTATCCTCCTTGTTGTGACATTCCCGGTTTATGAAATTTTTTATTTCTCCTCTTTTCGAAAATATTATACTTATTTTTTTACACCCTTTCAAATTTTTAGATTGAACCCGCAAAACGCGTTATAAAAAAATTCGTCGCGCAGCAACACCTGCAACGCACCAACGCATCCGCGCATCAACGCATCAACTCCAAGAAAAATTCGTCGCGCAGCGACACCTGCAACGCATCAACGCATCCGCGCATCAACGCATCAACTCCAAGAAAAAACCGCAGCTCCGGAGAGTTGCAGTTTCTTTGTTTCAAAAAATCGAATTAAATTTGTCCCATGTAGTGGAGAATCGCCTGCGCAATGATGGCGCTGCCGATATACGTGCCGACGAAAACCATGATTGCCAGGACGCAGATGCGCCAGCCGGTCTTGGCGAAAGCGTCGAGGTCTTTCCCGATGGAAACGCCGGCGTAGGCCAAAATCGGGGTGCAGAGAGCCACGAAGCCGACGCTCTTGACATAATGATTAATGAAATCGGCTCCGGGGACACCCGGGATGGTAAGAATGCAGCCCAGGGTGACGACCCATGCGGCGGCCGGAATGCCGCCGGGCACATATTTCGAAAGAAGCATACCCACAAAGGCAATAACAGCCAAAATGAGAAGTCCGGGAATGGAATCGACAATGCCGGCTTTGGTGCCCAGAACGTTGGAGACCAAGCTCATGAACATGACGATGGCCAAGATGATAATGGTATCTTTGATTTTCATTATGCTTCCTCTCCTTCCTTCTTTTCTTCTTTTTCGGGCGCGACACCGTATTTCAGTCTATAGAATTTTTTGTACAGCCATTCGGTCATCGGAAGCCCTATCCAGACGGACATATAGAGACCGTCCAAGCCGGAAAGCATATTGCTGGCAGCTCCGAATGCGGCCAGCTGATCGGTCATTTCCGGATACATCGCGCAAAGGGAACCGACGGCGGCCGTCATCATGCTGGCAGAGCCGACGCCCGAGGCCATCGCAAGAGCATAGGGATGAATCGGAAGAGTCGATGCAGCGACGCTTGCCATAAGGCCGAAGAAAATCGTCCCAAAAACGGTGCCGGCGATGTATACGCCCATGACGCCGCGGCCTTCGCTGCTGTCCAGGCCGAATTTTTCACCGATAAGGGCGACGTTCGGTTCGCGGGCAATCGAGTGAGCCGCGCCGATGGTTTCACGTTTGAGGCCGAGGTAAACGGCGACCGGTACGCCGAGAAGCACCGTGCCGAGGTTTCCGAATTCCTGCAAAATCAGAGCGGGGGATGCCGCCAAGATTTTCGGCAGCGTCGGTCCGACGAGGGTGCCGTAGCGTGCCATCAAAAGCATGAGGGTGACGCCGATCAAGCTGCTGGCGTCGAGCATTTCTTTCTGTTTGGCCACATTCAGGAATTTCGGTGTCATCAAAATACCGAAAAGCAGAGCGTAGAGCATGGGGAGCAATACGATGCGGCCGATGCCGATATTGATGGTATACGTCCCGATGAGTTCGGAAACGACGATTAATACCAAAATAATGGCATGCAATTTGATAT
>CAVJQK010000024.1:0-11290 GCA_963651795.1 Erysipelotrichaceae bacterium
AACAGGAATCGTCGCCGCAGGCGACACCTGAATTGCTAATTGCTCATTGCTAATTTTCCCATCAAAAAAGTGCGCTGTTGAGCGCACTTGGCTTTTGTTTCCTTATCTTCGCATGGCCGTTCCCATGTGGTGGGAGAAGGCGCGAGCCGCGGCGGGGAGCCAGCGGTTTTTGTGGATGAGGAGTTGGAGTTCCATGGAGATTTTGCAATCTCTGACGGGAATTTCCACGATGGTTTTCTTTTGGAGTTCTTCCATCAGTGTGAATTCGGGGAGAAGGGAGATGCCCATTCCTTTTTGCACGTAGCTTATGAGGATATTCGTCTGGCCGATTTCGAGGCGGCGTTTGATGACGAGGCGGCGGTCCGAGAGGGTGTCGTCCAGGACGCGGCGATAATTGCATCCCGTTTCCGTCAGGAACCATTCTTTATGGCAGAGATCCGAGAGAACAATTTCTCTTTCATTTAAAATTTCATCGTCCGGAGCGGTGATGAAGAGGACTTTTTTCGGGAAGGAAATCAGCGTGTCGAAATCGTCTTCCGTGACGGGGCGATCGAAGATGAATGCCATATCGATTTCGCCTTTGTGGAGTTTTTCCTTGATGTCGGCGACGGTGCCGACGATGATGCGGAGGGTGACTTCGGGGCAGTTTTGCAAAAATTGCTCAACGCCTTTCATGTATTTGGAAACGCAGAGCGATTCGATGATGCCGACGCGCAGTTCGCCGGAAATGTGTTCGTTTCCGCTGAAATGATGATGCAAATCATTTTGCAATTGCTGGAAACGGTACGCGTATTGCATTAAATCGCGACCGGCGCCCGAAAGGGTCACACGTTTCCCGTTTCTGTCGAACAATTTGACAGAAAGCTCTTTTTCGAGGCTGTCGATTTGTGTCGTGACGGTCGATTGCGCATAGTTCATCTGTTTCGCCGCCAGCGAAAAACTGCCGAGCTCGGCAGCGCAAATAAAAGTATCCAAATACCGCAGTTCCATGAATAGCCCCCTATTTGCTTTCTTACATCTCTCCTATTCACAATAATAACACAAAATTTAGGGGTGGGGAAGGTGGCTTTTATTAAAAATTTTTATATAGGGAAACGCGGTGTTTTTACGCAAAAAATCCCGCTCACGGAGAGCGGGATATGTTTTTTTATCGGTTTCAGCTGATAAGAAACTGGGCGGGGCGTTTTAATTTTCCCAATGCCTTTTTCTCAATCTGGCGGACGCGTTCGCGGGTGACGCCGTATTGCTGGCCGACTTCTTCCAGCGTGTGGGGGATGCCGTCTTCGAAACCGAAGCGAAGGGCGATGATGCCGCGTTCGCGTTCGGTGAGGGTCGCGAGAAGTTTCGCGATTTGCTCATTTTGTAGGCTGGCCGTCGCTTCGTCTTCCGGAGCGGCGATTTTTTTGTCTTCGACCGTATCGCCCAGGACGGAATCTTCTTTTTCGCCGATCGGCGTTTCCAAAGAAATCGAATCGAGCGCGACTTGTTTGATTTCGCGGATTTTTTCGATCGTGCATTTCATGGCGGCGGCGAGTTCTTCTTCGGTCGCGTCGCGGCCCATTTCCTGCTGAATTTTCCGTTCGAAGCGATTCATTTTATTGATGCTTTCGACCATGTGGACGGGGACGCGGATGGTGCGCGCCTGATCGGCGAGGGAGCGCGTGATGGCTTGGCGAATCCACCAGGTCGCGTAGGTGCTGAATTTATATCCTTTGTGGTAATCGAATTTATCGACGGCTTTGAGGAGGCCGATGTTTCCTTCTTGGACCAAATCGAGCATGTGAAGTCCGCGTTCGCGATATTTTTTGGCGATGGAAACGACGAGGCGCAGGTTCGCATCCGCCAATTTTCCGCGCGCGCGGCGTCCTTCTTCTTTTTGTTCCGGCGTCGCATCTTCGGCTTTGCCGGCTTCGATGGCTTTCGCCAGACGGATTTCTTCGTCGCTGTCCAGCAATTTGATGCTGCCGATTTCTTTCAGATACATGCGGACGGAATCGTATTTGATGTCGTTTTCGTCAATGACGATATTGGCGAGTTTTTCGAGATCGGCCGCTTCTTCGGGCTCCGTCGGTTCGCCGGAATCGAAAATGCCGGAGAAATCCGGATCGGATTCGATATCCGAGAGTGCCGTTTCCTCGGCTTCGTCTTCGTCCCGCGCGTCTTCTTCCGTGCCTTCGAAATCGATATTAATATGCTCGGCATGAAGCGTTTCGCAAATGGAATCGAATTGCTTCTGCGTCAGATTGAATTCTCGCACCGCCTGTTTGATTGTCGTGTAGGATACCGCGCTTTCCACGGCGGAAGTGCGAAGCATTTCCAGTGCGTTTTCCAGATTTTCTTTCCTTGCTGCCATGCAAATCTCCTTTGAATATTTTTTCGCGCGTATTTTTCTCGCGATGGATTCATATATTAGCACCGTAAAAAACGCCCTACAAGACTTTTTTGTATGTCGTTTCCTATCAATAGGTCGTCATTTTCGGCGATTTATGCAGTTTTCGGAAACAAATTTAAAATATTTTTCAAAAAGAAAAGACACCGCGCGGTGTCTTGTGAATTTTTTGGTGTCCCAGGAGGGATTCGAACCCCCGACCCACCGCTTAGAAGGCGGTTGCTCTGTCCGGCTGAGCTACTGAGACATTGAATTTTGGTCGGGGTAGCCGGACTCGAACTGGCGACCCCCTGCTCCCAAAGCAGGTGCGCTACCAACTGCGCTATACCCCGATTCGGAATTACCGAATTATTGTAATATAACTGTGTTTTCCTGTCAAGAAAAATAGGGGGGAGAAGTGCAAAGTGCAAAGTGCAAAGTGCAAAGACTGTGAGACTGTGAGACGGTCAGACTGTCAGACTGTCAGACGGGAGACGCGCGCTCGGCTGGATCCTCTGCCGACGGCTGACGGCTAACGGCTTACGGCTTTAAGAGGTGTCGCTTCGCGACAAATTTGTTGTAATCGGCGCTTCGCGCCTCGCCGGCTTTGCCGGCATAAGATAGGATATGCGCGAAGCACATCCCTAATCGCATCAACGCATCAACGCATCCGCGCATCAACCGAGAAACTCGGCTGAGTTTCCGAAAATAATTTGACAGAAAAGTGACTTATTTGTATAATATACGTGCTGTTTCAATTCGGAGCGGCGAATTTTCAGAAGAGGTGATATCCAACATGGCAACAAACAGAGATCCCCGTTTTAAGGCGTGCAGACGTTTCGGCATGAACATTTACGGCCATTCGAAAGCGTTAAAACGGCAGTCCGCTGACGCCCGTCAGAAGAAACAATCCGAATACGGCGTACAGCTTTCGGAAAAGCAGAAAGTCAAGGCGATTTACAACGTCCTCGAACGTCAGTTCTATCGCTATTACGATAAAGCGAACCGCATGGCCGGCGTCACCGGTGCGAACCTGCTGTTCCTTCTCGAAACGAGACTGGACAACCTGGTGTACCGCGCAGGCTTTGCCCGTTCCATCCGTCAGGCACGTCAGATGGTCAACCACGGCCTCATCAACGTCGACGGCAAACGCGTCGATATTCCGTCCTATCCGGTAAAACCCGGCCAGGTCATTTCTCTCCGCGAAGCATATCGTTCGAACGAAATGTTCAAACAGTGCTTCCAGGAACTCAAAACTTTCGATCTTCCGTACATCGAAAAGTCCTTCGACAACTGGACCGCAACGCTCATCCGGATGCCGCTTCGCGAAGAACTTCCGTACAAAGACGAAGTCAACGAAACGTACATCGTCGAATTGTACTCCAAGTAATTGCATAATAGCTGAAAGAGATTGTGACATTCAGTCGCAATCTTTTTTTGTGCCACATTTCGAAAAGGCTATGCGTCGTGCGCCGTGCGGTATGCGCTTTAACCGGTGCGCTGCGCGGCATTTTTGTAATCGGAGCTAAAGCGCCTCGCCGCCTTTGGCGGCATAAAATAGGAATCGTGCCCGAAGGGCACACCTGAAGCGCATCAACGCATTAACGCATGACGCATCAACTTTTTATACCATTTGGGAAAATTTCCCGTTTCATTTATAATGAAAGAAACGTAATTTCGGAAACGGGTTCGGAGGTCGGAATGGATTTCGGGGAAATTTCAAAATTGCCGCCTTTTACGCGGGCGCTTTTGACGCAGGCGGGAAAGCGGCCGGTGTCTTTTGCGACGCCGGGGCATCGCGCGGGGAATTTGTATCGGAAGACGGAAGCGGGGCGGATTTTTTGCGACGCGCTTTCGGAACATTTTTTCGCGGCGGATTTGTCCGATTCGGATGACGCCATCGGAAACGTGAATGCGCACGAAGGCGTCGGCTTCGAGGCGGAAGCGCTGGCGGCGCGCGTTTTTCATGCGGAGAAAACATTTTTCGTCCCGGGCGGGACATCTGCGGCGAATCGCATCGCCTGCGCGGCGCTTTTATCGCCCGGCGATACGGTCCTCGTCGCGGGGCACAATCATCAATCGATGATACAGGCGATAGCGGAAACGGGGGCGCGCGCCGTGTTTCTGCCGGTACTTCGAAACGAAGCGGGAGTCGTCATCGGCACGCCGCCGGCATGTCTTTCGGAAACATATTTGCGGAGGCGTGCGGCGCGCGTTTCCGGAAAGAAAACGACGAAAAAGCGGCCGTATCGCCTCGCGTGTTTCCCGCTTGTGACCTATGACGGCGTATTTCTTTCGCCGCGGAAAATTTTGGAAACGGTCGGTCCGCTTTGCGATTATATTTTATTTGATGCGGCGTGGGGCGGCTATGAAGCTTTTTTGTCGGAGATGAAAGAATTTTCGCCGCTTCTCATGCCGCTTTCGGAAGACGCGCCGGGGATTTTGGTCACGCAATCGGTGCATAAGCAGCTCGCCGGTTTCACGCAGACATCGCAGCTGCACATTCGCGACGCGCATTTGGCGGGGAAAAAGCGCCGGCTTGCGCCCGATGTGCTCGAGGCGGCCTTTTCGGCGCATGTGTCGACGTCGCCGTCCGCGCCGCTTTTTGCCGGACTCGAAATGAATGCGGCGATTCACGAAGAAGCGGGGGAGGCACTTTGGGAAGAAGCCGCGCAAATGGGATGTTTCCTTAAAAAAGAAATGGAAATGCGCCTGCATCGGTTGCGTCCTTTTTTGGCGGAAAACTTCGGCGAAGGGACGGAGGATTGGTATCGGCCGGATCCGTGCAAAATCTTTTTGGAAACGCGGCCCGCGGGGATTTACGGCGGCATTTTGGACGCGTATTTGCAAAAGCGCGGCATCGTGCCGGAAAAATCGTCGCCGCAGGGCGTTCTGTTTCTGATTTCGCCGGCGGATACGAAGGAACAATATGAAACGCTTCTCGCGGCGCTTTGCGATTTCGAGACCGCGATGGATACGCATGTCCCGATTTCGGATATTTTCCCGCAGATCCGGGACGAAAATCTGAGCGGCGGATCGCTTTCCGTTTTGGGCGGCGTGATGCTTGATTTTCTGACGCTTTACGATTTTTGGGATTCGGAAACGGAGTGCTTTGCGGCGGCGCCGAAAATGAAATTGACGCCGCGGGAAGCGCGCGATGCCTTCGTTTCCGGAAAGGCTTGCCTCGTGCCGCTCGAAGAAGCGGTCGGGCGTATCGCCGTCGAAAGTGCGGGTGCCTATCCGCCCGGCATTCCCGTCGTTTTCCCGGGAACCCGTTTCACAAAAGAAGCGGTCCGCTATCTTGATCTTCTCTCCGATTTCAACAGAATTTTCCCCGAATTTCCGACGGAACTCCGCGGCGTTCACGCGGGAAACGTGTGGGTGCTGTGAGGCGAGAAGAGAGAAGGGGAAAGGGGAAAGGGGAAAGAGGGAAGAGGGAAGAGGAAAATAAAAAAAAGACCCGAATGTTTTCGGATCTTTATCGTCGCTGGTGGGACTACTGTGGCTCGAACACAGGACCTCTTCGATGTGAGCGAAGCGCTCTAACCAACTGAGCTATAGCCCCATGGCAAAAGTATATCACGCGCCCTCGAAAAAAGCAAACGCAGGGCAAGGCGGCTCGTTTCCGTTTCTTAAAACCGAATATTGACGAAATGCTTTACAAAGTAAACCGAAATCATTATAATCACAGTAGTGAAAGGAGGCGATTTATGATGGCAAGTGTTCCTACGCAAATCAGAATCGATCGAAATATAAAGGAGCAGGCGAGTCTTCTGTTTTCCGATTTGGGGCTTGATATGTCCGGCGCCGTCAATTTGTTTTTGCATCAATGCGTGCTTCGCGGCGGTATTCCCTTTTCCATTGAAATGCCGCATTACAATCGCGGTACGATATTCGCTATGGAAGAAGCTCGGCGCATTTCCCGCGATCCTTCCGTCCGAAGTTACGATAATTTGGACGATTTACGAAAGGCGCTGGACGAATAATGTATCATATCAAATTTACCACTGCGTATAAAAAGGGATATAAACGAGCCAAGAAACGCGGAATGAATATCGATCTTTTGGATTCCGTTGTGGAAACGTTGCGGCAAGGGAAAAAGCTCGATGCCAAATATTTCGATCATGAGCTGACCGGGAATTGGAACGGTTTCCATGAATGTCACATTCAGCCGAATTGGCTTTTGGTCTATTTGATTGAAAAAGATATTTTGACGTTGACTCTTGTGGAAACGGGAAGTCACGCGGATATATTCGAAAAATAAAAAATTGCGGAAATTTACTTATATGTTTTCCGCAATTTCTTTTTTTTATAAAAAATCGTCGCGGCATGCGACACCCGGCGGCATGCGGCATGCCTCATCCCGCATGCCGCATTTTCCCCATTCCCGCTTAATCTGTGGTACAATATATAAAATATAAATAAATCTATCGGAATTCTGTCAGATTTGGGCGGCGCCGGCGGGCGCGGCACGGAGGCTTAGCTTCATGGGCAAGCGTTTTTCTTTTATCCATTGCGCGGATTTGCATTTGGGCGAACCTTTTGCGGGACTTCGGTCCGGCGATGTGGGGCCTTGGACGGAGGCTATCGGCAAAGCGACGTTTCGCGCTTTCGAGCAGGTCATCGACATGGCGATTGAAGCGCACACGGATGCGGTTTTGATTTCCGGCGATGTGTACAATGATTCGCATCACAGTTTGGCGGCGCAGATGGCGTTTGCGCGCGAGATGTATCGGGCGGCGCAATCGGGCATCCGCGTTTTTATCGTGCACGGCAATCACGATCCGGACGACGCGTGGCGGGCGGATATCCCGCTGCCGGATACGGTGCACATTTTCTCTTCGGAGCACACGGAAGCGGTGCCGCTTTTTGTGGACGGGGAGCGTGTGGCGACCGTGTACGGACGGAGTTTTGCGACGCAGCATGTGCGGGAAAATCTGGCGGACACTTTTGTACGCGAGCCGGATGACGGCTTTGCCATCGGGATGCTTCATACGGAAATAGGAAACGCGGATTCGCCCTACGCGCCGTGCTCATTAGACGATTTGCGGCGCGCGCGCATGGATTATTGGGCGCTCGGGCATCAGCATACGCGCGCCGTTCTTTCGGAAAATCCTTTCATCGTCTATCCGGGAAATACGCAGGGATTGGACGCGCGGGAAACGGGTCCCCGCGGCTGCTACCTCGTCGATGTGGGGACATTCGGCACCGTTTCTTTGACCTTCCGCGCGACGGATATGATTCGCTGGGTGGATTTGGCTTTTGATATTTCGAAATTCGAGCATGCCGAAGCGCTCTTGGCCGAGATTCGCAAAGTGCGCGCGACGCTTAAATCGGAGACGAATCGCCCGAATATCGTGCGCCTCATTTTTACGGGACGCGGCCCCTTGCATCGTGTGATCGCCTCCGAAGCCGGGCGCGAATATCTGTTTCAGGCATTGAACGAGCGGGAGCAATTCCGCCACGTTTTCACCTATTACGCATCGATTGAGGACAGGACACAATCGGAGCTCGATTTGGAAGGGCGGAGAAACTTGCCGGACGGCTGCGGAGATTACCTTCGCGCCTACGATGAAGCGGCCGGTTTATCCGATGAAGAATTAATGAATACACTTTCCGAATTGGCGAAAATCCAACCCGAAATGATAAAGTTTCCGCAGCTTTTCGGCATGATCGACAAAGAGATGATGTTGGAAGCTTTCAAAAAGGCGGAGCTTTTGGGCGCGGAGAAGCTGACCGAGGAGGGCAACGATGAAAATCACTGATATGCAGCTTTTGCGTTACGGCATTTATCGGAAAATTTCGTGGCAGCCGGCGACGGATCGGCTGATTGTCGTCATGGGCGAGAATGAAAGCGGTAAGACGACGATGCTCCGTTTCATCCGGGATATGCTTTTCGGCTATCCGCGCGGTGAATGGCGCGGCCGGGAAGGAAACATGGGCCTTTGTCGGGAAACGGGCGAGGCGTATCGCGTGTACCGCATGGAAAAGGAAAGCCGGTACGAGGATGTCACGGGGCATGAAATTCGCGAAGATTTGGGCGCGACGTGGTGGCACGGGCTCGATCGCTCGATGTATGAGAAAATTTTCGCCGTGGGGCTGGAAGATTTGCAGGGCGCGGGATTCCTCGCCAAAGAGGAAGTGCGCAGCCGTTTCTTCCTCCTTTCGGGCGGCGATGCGCTGGCGGAGGCGCGGCGTGATTTTTCGAAACAAAAAGAGCAATTGCTCCTTCCTTCGACTTCCGGGAAACGGCGTATCAATGCGCTTTTGGAGAAGAAACGGGAGCTCGATGCGGCGCTTTCGAATCTGACTTGCGATGAGGAGAAATTTTCGGAATTTCGCAATCGGCAGGCGGAAATCAAGAAGGAAATCGGGGAGCGCGAGGAGCGCATCCGTGCGAATAAAGAGGAGATGCGGTCTCTCGAAAAGCGTCTCGGCGCGTGGAATTACTACGTGCGGGCGCGCGAAATCCGCCGCAAATTGGATTTGTCGGAGCAGGTGAAACATTTCCCGCAAAACGGCAAAGACCAATGGAATCAGCTCATGAATCGGATGGAAATTCTGCATGAGCAAAAGGCGGAATTGGATAAGAAATTGGCGGAGCATACGCCGCAGACAATGGAAGAGGTGATTCCATGGGCATCGGCGGCCGATACGCTCGAATCTCTCTATCGGGATTTGGGGCGCTGGCATGCGACGATCGAGGAAGCGGCGGAATTGACGGAGGAGCAGAATGCCTGGCGGGAACGTTTTTCCGCGCTGGGGCTGACGCTCCCGCTTTGGCAGACGAGACTTTCGCCCGACGAAAAGTACAGAGCCGTCGATTGGGATGACGGGCGGCGCCTCGCGCAGGGCGTTTCCGTGCGCAATAATGAATATCATTTCTGGGCGAAACGCGAGCCGGATGTGGAAACGGATGAAACGGCGGGTGAGGAGCCGGACATTGTGTCCGAAGAAGATTGGCGCGCGGCCGAGGAAGCGGCGACGGCGGCCGAGACTTTGGTGCACGATCGGAAAAAACGGAGCGACGAATATAAAGAACTTTCCGAGAAAAAAGATTCGTATTTCACGCTGTGGTTCTTCCTCGGTGTCATTCTGATGCTGGCGGGCGTCGGGGCGCTGTACGCGTTTTACACCGCGGCGGCGGGCTTTGTCGCGCTCTATGCGGCCGGCGGCTCGGCGGTGCTTTCGCTCGTTTCCCTTTTCATCAATCATCATATGGCCGGGAAAAAGGCGAAGCGCATGGCGCGCCTTTCCGCGGAGCTTGCCGATATCGAAGCGAAAGTGGCCGAAATCGCCGAAAAACTCCCGGTGCCGATACCGGAAAAAGAAGAAGATTTGGGCATTTTCCGCAACGGCATGCAGCAGAAACGCGGCGAATTTTACAAAGCTTTGGCGGCGTCCCAGGCGCTTTCGTGGAAACGCGAATCGATTGAGCGCCAGCGCCGCGAGCACGTGAAATGGGAAGAGGAAGGCAAGACGCTCGAAGCGGCGAAAGCCGAAGCGGATGCCGATTGGGCGAAGTGGCTGGAAACGAATCACCTTCCCTCCGTTTCCGCAGACGAACTCTCCGCTTTGCAGGAAGAATGGCAGACGATTTACGCGGCCAAGGGTGCGGGCAATATTATTTCCGTCCGCCTGGATCGGACGAATGAACGCCTCCGCGATTTCGAAAAGCGCGCGCTTTCCGTCGTTTCCAAAACGGGCACGGATCTGCCCGTGACGCCGGAGACGATTGAAGATATTTATAAGGAAAATCGGAAACGACTCCTCGAATGGCAGACGATTTCGGAGAAAAATCGCCAGCACGAAGGGTACGAAAAAGAAATGGAAAGCAATCGCCGGCAGTGGGACGCTTCGCAATCGGCGATGAAACTTCTTTTCGACAGCGTGGGCGCGACGACGGCGGAGGAATTCGCCGAGCGCGTGACGGCCTACGAGCAGCACGATGCGTTGCAGCGCGATTGGGAGACGGTGCAAAAAGATATCCGCCTCTACGCGGGCAGCGACGAAGAATACGCGCGGCTGTGGACGCTTCTCGGCACGGGCGAATACGACGAATGGAAAGAAAAGCACGGCGCGATTCAGGCGGAGACGGAAGAAGACGAGAAGGCGCTCGCCGAGCTCCGCAAAGAAGAGGGCTCCGTGGAAACGGAAATCCGGCGGCTTGCCAATGACGAAGCCATCACGAAAGTGTTGCAGGAGCAGAACCAGACGGAAACGGATCTGCGCGCGGCGCTCTCCGATTGGCTCACCTACGTCTATGCCGAGCATTTCCTCGAAAAAGCGCAAATGAAATACGAAAGCGGCGAGCGGCCGAAAATTTTGGCGGCGGCGAATGATTTCCTGCGCAAAATGACGCAGGGACGCTACGGACTCGAAGTGAGCGAAGACGGCAAAAAAATCAGCACCGTCGATGCGCTCCACAACAGAAAAGACGCGAAAATTTGGTCTTCCGGGACGGGCGATCAAGTCTATTTGGCTCTCCGCCTTGCGATGGCACTCTCCTTCGGCGAGCAACTTGAGCCGCTTCCCATCGTCCTCGACGACATCTTCGTCCGCTTCGATGAAACGCGCCAGCGCGAGACCCTCCGTTTCCTCATGGAACTCGGAAAGAAAACCCAAATTTTCCTCTTCACCTGCCACGAGCAGACCATGCGCATCGCCGAAGAAATCGGAAAAGAGCAGCAAACGGGCGAATTCGTCCGCCTGAAAAACGGCACGGTGAATGTGGGATAAAAGATAGTGCAAAGTGCACAGTGCAAAGTGCATAGAAAATAGTGCAAAGTGCAAAGTGCAGAGTGCAAAGGAAACAGGAAACAAAAAAATATTTGCTTTTTCGGAAATTTTAGTGTAAAATTGTGACGTTATACGGCGCGGGGCTTTTAGGCTCCGGTAGGAGAATGGTTTCTCAATCGGGAT
>CAVJQK010000025.1:0-10963 GCA_963651795.1 Erysipelotrichaceae bacterium
GAAAAGAAATGAACACGGCGCGCCATAGGCGCGCCATCCCGCGCAGCGGGATAAAAGCGCAGCGTTCTCCCGCGCAAGCGGGAGCCCCGCTCCGCAGGAGCGGAAATCCTGCGGAGCAGGATAAACAAATGTCGCACTACGGCGGTGCGGCATTACCGCCGCGACACGGCCATGCCGTCCCCCTCCTCAAAAATCTCCGTTTCATACTGTTCCGAAACATAAGAAACATATTCGCGAAGACGCAGCACAATCGTGCGATATCGATGCGGCGGGATTGCCTCCCCCGCGACGAGCCCGCGAAACAGCACATTATCCGCGCAAATCACCGCGCGCGAAGACAAGAGCGGCTCGATGAGTTTCAAATGCCGCAGATATTGACCCTTCGGCCCGTCCAAATAGACGAAATCATACGGGCCGGAAAGCGTCGGCAACATTTCCGCCGCATCTCCCAAGCGGCACCGAATCCGCGAGGTGAGCCCGGCTTCGGCAACGGCGGCTTCGGCGCGCGCGTGCCGCACCGGATCGATTTCCATCGTATCGATGTCCGCTTCCGGACAGGCTTCGGCGAGCAATATCGCGGAAAATCCGATCGCCGTCCCGATTTCAAGAATCCTTTTCGGCTTTGCGCTGCGCGCAGCTTTGATCAAAATCTCCCGCTCGGCCGCGCGGAGAATCGGAACGCCCGTTTCCTCCGCCTCCTTTTCCAAAAGAGCGAGCACGTCACGGGTTTCCATAAATTTCCTTTATTTTCGCTTCATGCTCTTCGAGCGTTTTCGTGAAAACATGATGCCCGTCTTTTTGCGCGACGTAATAAAGCGCTTCACCGGGCTCGGCCGCCAGCACCGCAAGCACCGCGTCACGTCCCGGCGCGCCGATCGGCCCCGGCGGCAGACCTTGATGCAAATACGTGTTGTACGGGGATTCCGTTTCCAAATCCGCATACGTCAGCTCCGGCTTCACTTTGCCGAGCGCATATTGCACCGTCGCGTCGATTTGGAGCGGCATCCCGCGTGAAATACGCGTCAAAATCACGGAGGCAATCGGCACTTGATCCTCGCGAAGACGCGCCTCGCGCTCCACCAAAGAGGCCATCGTCATGAGCCGGTAAAGCGACATATTTTTCGCTTCGGCTTTTTTGCGAATGTCCGCCGTCAGCATTTCATCCGTGCGCTCGTACATCATGTCGCAAATATCTTTCGCCGAAAAATCGACGGGAATTTCATACGTATCCGCCCAGAGGAAACCTTCGCCCGCAATCGGCGCGGGCGGCTCCGCTTTCATATAATCGTAACGCACGTACGTTTTCGCCGTTTGCGCAAAATCCGCGGCGCCGGCAAGTCCCGCCGTTTTCAAAATATCCGCGATTTGCGCGACCGTCATCCCTTCGGGGATCGTGACCGTTTTCGATTCGGCGCGTCCGTGCTGCAACGCTTCGATCGCTTCGCGCGCCGTCATGCCTTCGTGCAGCCGATAATAGCCGTGTTGCAACGAAGCCGCCGCGCCCGTGAGTTTCATCGCCGCGCGAAAAACGCCCGCGCTTTTGATGACGCCCTTTTCCGCGAGCATATCCGCGATTTCCGCGCCCGTCGCATTTTTCGGGACACTCATCGCGACCGCCAGATTCCCGGCCGGCCGATCGATCGCATACGCATACCACGCGCACGCAAAAGCCGCGACACAGAGCGCCGCCGCGGCCGCCGCGATTTTTTTCCGTTTCGCATCCCACATAAAAAATCCCTCACTGTTCCCATCGTTTCATTCTTTCAATCGTATCATTATATCATATGCTATAATGGGCTTGATTTGAAATTTAGGAAACTTCGGAAACTTCGGAAATTTAGAAAACTTTGGAAACGGAGGAAATCATATGAAACTTTCTGTCGGCATGACGGGAAACGCTTCGCGCGTCATTTCGGATAAAGATACGGCCAAAGCCGTCGGAAGCGGGACGGTCGACGTGTGCGCGACACCCGTTTTGGCCGCCGTCATGGAAGCGGCCGCCGTCGCCTGCGTGCAGGGCGCGCTTCCCGAAGGAGAAACATCCGTCGGCATTTCCATGACTCTTTCGCATAAAGCGCCGACCGTCGTCGGAGGCACCGTCACGGCGATCGCCGTCCTCTCCGCGATCGATGGCCGCCGCCTCACCTTCCGCATTTTGGCGACCGACGCGGCGGGAGAAGTCGGCGAAGCGACGCACGCGCGTTTCATTGTCGACGAAGCCGTCTTCACGGCCAAAGCGGCCGACCGCGCGGAGATCCCGGGTTGATTTGCAATCTCTGCCCGCGCGCCTGCCGCGTGGCGCGTAAGGAAACGGAACATTCTCCGGGAGCCGTCGGCTATTGCCGGCTGGGCACGGCGCCCGTCCTTTCGCGTGCCGCGCTCCATTTCGACGAAGAACCCTGCATCAGCGGGACGCGCGGCGCCGGCACCGTTTTTTTCGCCGGCTGCAATTTATCCTGCGTCTATTGCCAAAATTATGAAATTTCCGCCCTGCGCCGCGGAAAAGAAATTTCCGTTTCAAGGCTTTCCGAAATTTATCGCGAGCTTATCCGCGCCGGTGCGCACAATATCGATCTCGTGACGCCGACGCATTTCACGCACGCGATTTATCAAAGTCTCACCGAGCCGCTTCCCGTCCCCGTCGTCTACAATTGCGGCGGTTACGAAAGCGTGCACACCGTTTTCTTTTTACGAAACAAAATTCAAATTTGGCTCCCCGATTTAAAATACAGTCTCGCGGAACCCGCCGCGCGCTACAGCGATTGTCCCGATTATTTCGAAAAAACGACGGCTGCGATCGAGCAAATGTTTCGCCAAACGGGCCCGTATGAAATCGGCGCGGACGGACTTCTCAAAAAAGGCGTCCTCATCCGCCATCTCGTCCTTCCGGGGCAGCTTGAAAACACAAAAGGCGTGCTCCGCTATATTGCGGAAACATTCCGCGAAGGCGATGTCCTCGTCAGCCTCATGCGCCAATACACGCCCGCCGGCCGCGCCGCCGATTTCCCCGAAATCAATCGCCACGTGACGGATGAAGAATATGAAGAAGCCGCCGCCTACATGGAAACCCTCGGCATCACCGAAGGCTACACGCAGGGAAAAGATTCGGCGGACGCGGGCTACACCCCGGCATTCGACGGCACGGGCGTCGAATGATTTTTCACCGAAATCGCTTCGCTTATCGGTGTTTGCCGCCGAAGGCGGCGAGGCGCTTTAGCGCCGATTACAAAAAATTGTCGCGAAGCGACACAAGTCAAAGCTCCTACCTCCAAGCTCCCGGCTCCCTGCAACTGCACAAATATGGCACACAAAAAGAGTGCGGAAAATTTTTTCCGCACTCTTTTCATCTGCTCTTATTTCTTTTTCGCTTTCAATTTTTCTATGGCCTCTTTCGCCGCGCGCTGGGTCGCTTCTTTCTTGCTCTTCCCCATGCCGCAGCCGAGTTTCTTTCCGTTCACCGTGAGCTCCATCCAAATCGTCTTATCGTGATCGGGACCCTCGTCGCGAATCAGCGTGTAGCGAATATCCGCATCGCCGTGGCGCTGCACCATTTCCTGCAAATCCGATTTGTAATCGTGATCGTAATCGCCGCGATCGATGAGATCCAGAAATTTCTTCAAATGGCTCAGGATGAAACGCGCCGCGACGTCATAATCGTTATCGAGATAAATCGCGCCGATGACCGCTTCGAACGCATCGCCCAAAATGGAAATGCGCGTCCGGCCGCCGCTCGCTTCCTCGCCTTTCCCGAGGCGCATGTAATCGCCGATATGAAATTTCGCCGCGCATTCCGCGCACGCCGGTTTGCATACGGCACTCGCTTTCGCGCGCGTGAGCTCTCCCTCCGGCCATTGGGGAAACCGAAGAAACAGATATTCCCCGACGACGAGATCCAACACCGCATCGCCCAGAAATTCCAAACGCTCATTATCGTGAATCGTTTCATTTTTATGCTCATTCGCATAGGACGTATGCGTGAGCGCGGTATTCAAAAGTTCCGCATTCCGTACCGGGATATCGTTTTCTTCCGCGAATTTCCGGATTTCCGAAAGGCGCGCCGCCTGTCTTTCCGCGGGTGTCATGCTTCGTAACGCTTCATCACAATGACGGCGTTGTGCCCGCCGAAGCCGAACGAATTCGACATGGTGACATTGACTTCCGTCTTGCGCGGCCCGTCCGTCACATAATCCAAATCGCATTCCGGATCGCGCTCTTTGAGATTAATCGTCGGATGCACAATCTGATCGCGGATGGAAAGTGCGCACACGATGGCTTCGAGAGCGCCCGCTGCGCCCAGGAGATGTCCCGTCATCGATTTCGTGGAATTCACCGGGATTTTATACGCATACTCGCCCATCAATTGTTTCAGGGCTTTCGTTTCATTCAAATCATTCAAATGCGTCGACGTGCCGTGTGCATTGACATAGGAAACATCCGCCGGCGTCACGCCCGCGTCGCGCAGTGCATTTTCCATGCAACGGCACTGCAATTCGCCGCCCGGCCGCGGTGCCGTCATATGATAGGCGTCACCGTTTAAGCCGTAGCCCGCAAGCTCCGCGTAAATATGAGCGCCGCGCGCTTTCGCATGTTCGAGTTCTTCCAGAATAAGGACGCCCGCGCCTTCACCCAAGATGAAACCGTCGCGCCGCACATCGAAGGGGCAGGACGCTTCTTCCGGCGGGCAATCGCGCGAAGAGAGCGCTTTCATCGCCGCAAATCCGGCCATCGGCGTCGCGCAGACCGCCGCTTCCGTACCGCCGGCGAAAATGACATCGGCATCGCCCGCGCGAATGAGGCGCAGCGCGAGCCCGATGGAATTCGTCCCGGACGCGCAAGCCGTCACATCCGTCAGGACCGGGCCTTCCAATCCGAATTGAATGGAAACCGTCCCCGCCGCCATATTCGCAATCATCATCGGGACCGCGAAAGGATTCACTTTGGACGGACCGCGGCTCTCGATTTTCTTCACCGTTTCTTCCGTCGTCGCAATCCCGCCGATGCCGCTTCCGATGAGCGAACCGCAGCGATTCGGATCCTCTTTTTCGATATCGAAACCGGCATCCTTCGCCGCTTCCATCGCCGCCGCGACGGCAAATTGCGTATTGCGATCCATGTGGCGCACCGCTTTTCTGTCGCCGATGGCCGCCGCCGCATCAAACCCTTTCACCTCGCCCGCGATTTTTACGGGAAAATCCGTCGTATCAAAAAGAGTGATGGGGCCGATACCGGATTTCCCGGCCAAAAGCGCTTCCCAAAAAGCGGGCACGCCGATCCCCACGGGGGAAACGACACCCAACCCGGTGATGACGACTCTTCTTGTTTCCATGCTATACAACCTTTCCTTTTTCTTTCCAAAAAATCACATGAGAATGTCTCAAAAAAGCGGACTGTTTCCCATCCGTTTTTTTGAAGCATCCTCTGAAAAAAGGGGAGCGGGCAATCCCGTCTCCCCGTTTCTTCAGAATGCTCCGGTGTCTCATTAATGAAGCTGCGAATCGATGTAATCGACTGCATCCTTTACCGTCTTGATCTTTTCTGCGGAATCATCCGGAATTTCGATTTCGAATTCTTCCTCAAAAGCCATAATCAATTCGACGATGTCGAGAGAATCGGCGCCGAGATCATCGATAAACATAGAATCGATCTGTACGTCCGCTTCCGCGACGCCCAGCTGATCGACTACGATTTTTTTCACTCTGTCAAACGTGCTCACCCATTTCACCCCCTTTGATTGAGAATTCTTCGGGATCACTGATTGAGCCGCGAAATGTTTCATGGATCAATCAGCGATCCCATATTCTGCTATTGTACCATCACCTGTGCATTTTGGCGATATGTAAATGATTAAAATTACATGACCATGCCGCCGTCGACTTTGATGACCTGTCCGGTGATGTATGCGGCTTCGTCGGAAGCCAGGAAACAAATCGCTTTTGCGACGTCTTCCGGCTGTCCCATACGTGCCAGCGGTACCGAGCGAAGCATTTCTTCTTTAATATTTTCCGGAATGACGGCCGTCATGGACGTCTGAATGAATCCGGGAGCGACGGCATTTACGCGAATGCCGCGGCCGGCGAGTTCTTTCGCCGACGTCTTCGTGACGCCGATGACGCCCGCTTTCGCCGCCGAGTAGTTAATCTGGCCGATGTTTCCGGTGATGCCGACGACGGATGCGACATTGACAATCGCGCCGCTTCTCTGTTTCATCATAATCGGAGCGACAGCTTTCGTCGTGAGGAAGACGCTCTTGAGGTCGATATTGAGAACGAGATCCCAATCGATTTCTTTCATGCGCATGAGAAGTCCGTCGCGCGTGATGCCCGCATTGTTGACGAGAAGATCGATGCGGCCGAATTCCGCTTTCACGGCGGCAATCATCGCTTCGACATCCGCCGCTTTGGACACATCGCCCACGACCGTGATGGCATGTCCGCCGATGGCTTCAATCGCGCCCTTTACTTCTTCGGCTTCGTCTTCAAAGCCCGCCAAATAGTTCACGGCGACCGTGTAACCCTTCTGTGCGAGCATAATCGCCGTGATACGGCCGATGCCGCGGGATGCGCCGGTCACCAGCGCAAATTTTTCGTTGTTTTCCATTGTGTTCCTCCCAAGAAATGAATAACAATTCTATTATATACGATACGGTCAAGCCAGCAGTGCCGCCAAGAGCGCCTGCACCGTTTCCTCATCTTCCGCATGATACGACGCCTGCGATTTATCGATTTTCCGCATGAAACCGGAGAGCACCGTGCCCGGGCCGACTTCGACGTACGTGTCGTAACCTTCCGCAATCATCAGCCGCACGGATTCTTCCCAATGCACCGCGTGCGCCGCCTGCATGACGAGATTTTCGCGAATCGTTTCCGCTTTCGTTTCCGCTTTCGCATTCACATTGGCGAAGACGGGAATTTTCGCATCGTTTACGGAAACGCCGTCCAGGACTTCTTTGAGCTTTTCCGCCGCGGGCTCCATGAGAGACGAATGGAAAGGTGCGCTGACGCGAAGCATGAGCGCGCGTTTCGCACCGGCCGCTTTCAAATTTCCGCAAGCCGCTTCCACCGCTTCTTTTTTACCCGCGATGACCGTCTGCCCGGGGCAATTGAAATTCACCGCGGAGACGGGACCGGCCGTTTTCGCCGTTTCCTCACAAATTTCGGAAATTTTTTCGGGCGTAAGTCCCATGACGGCCGCCATGCCCCCGACGCCCAGCGGCACCGCTTCCTGCATGAATTTCCCGCGAAGATGCACCGTGTGCACCGCGTCGGAAAAAGAAAGCGCGCCCGCCGCGACCAGTGCGGAATATTCGCCGAGGCTGTGCCCCGCCGCCGCATCCGGCACGATTCCGTATTCGGAAAGCACCGCATTCACCGCGACGCTTGCCGTCAAAATCGCCGGCTGCGTGAATTCCGTTTTCATCAATTCTTCGTCCGGCCCTTCAAACATGAGACGGGAAAGAGAAAATCCCAACGTTTCATCCGCATCGCGAATCAAAGATTTCACGACATCGTACTTTTCGTACAAATCGTGCACCATGCCGACTTTTTGAGAACCCTGTCCCGGGAAAATAAAAGCTTTTTTCATTCCGTTTCCTTTCCGCGTCACAGTTTAATACCAACGGAGCACGACCGAGCCCCATGTGAGCCCCGCGCCGAATCCCGTCAAAATGAGATAATCGCCGCGCGAGAGCCGCCCTTCGGCCAACGCTTCATCGAGCGCAATGCCGACGGACGCCGCCGACGTGTTTCCGTATTTATTCACATTCACGAAGACTTTCTCTTCGGGGACGCCCAATTTTTTCGCCGTCGCACTGATGATGCGATAATTCGCCTGATGGGAAATGAAACAGGCCACATCTTCGATGCCGATACCGGCTTTTTCCATCGCGACGCGCGTCGTATGCTCCATATGCCGCACCGCGTGTTTGAAAACTTCCGAGCCTTCCATGTGAATGTACACACGCCCGGAATCAATGGCACGATGCGTCACCGGTTCGGCCACGCCGGACGCCGGAATATTCAAAATGCCGCCCAAACTTCCGTCCGAGCCGAGCTCCGAGGAAACGTAACCGTATCCCTCCGGCACTTCTCCGATAATCGCCGCGCCCGCGCCGTCACCGAACAAAATGCAAGTCGCGCGATCTTCCCAATTCACGAGACGGGACAAAATTTCCGCCCCGACCAGAAGCACCCGGCGATACAAACCGCTTCTCACAAATTGCGAAGCGAGCGTCACTCCGTAAATGAAACCGGTGCAGCCGGCCGAAAAATCCATGGCTCCGGCATGCGTCATACCCAATTTATTTTGCACCAGGCACGCCGTCGAAGGCACCACATAATCCGGTGACGCCGTCGCCACCATCACGAAATCGATATCATCGGGCGTAAGACCCGCACGCGCGAGAGCCATCTCCGCCGCCTTCACGCACAAATCCGAAGTATCCTCCGTCCTTGCCGCGATATGCCGCGTCTCAATGCCCGTCCGCGTCCGAATCCAATCATCCGACGTATCGACCATTCGCTCCAAATCTTCATTCGTCAGAATCCGTTCCGGCACATAATGCCCCGTCGCCAGAATCCCGGCCGATAATATTTCCGCCATACGTACTCCTTAAAAAACGCCATGCGCCGTGCGCTATGCGCTATGCGCTGCAGGTGTCGCCTCACGACGACGATTTCCTACAGCGCTACGCGCTTAATCCTGTGACTCCGCCGTTTCCGCCGCCAGCGCTTCCGCCACGGCATCCGCCATACGTTCCTCGGCGATTTTCGACGCCACATGAATCGCATTGCGAATCGCCCATGCCTTCGAAGCCCCGTGACAAATGACGAAACCGCCGCGCAGCCCCAAGAGAGGCGCGCCGCCGTACTCCGCATAATCCACGCGTTTCTTCACATACTCCTTCAGCGCCGGTTTCAAAAGAAGACCGCCGAGTTTCGCCCGAAGCCCGCCTTTTTCCACCGCCTCCTTCAAGAGAGCGAAAAATAAATTTCCGAGCCCTTCCCCGAACTTGAGACACGCATTCCCCGTGAACCCGTCCGCCACCACGACGTCGAATTCCCCCGTCGGCATATCGCGCCCTTCACAGTTTCCCATGAAATTGAAACGCGAATCCGCCGAAAGCGCCTCATACACCTCCGTGATAAAAGGACTCCCCTTCGTACTCTCCGCACCGATATTGAGAAGACCGATCCTCGGCGATTCGATCCCCGCGACCCTCTTCGCATACCAATGCCCCAAAAGTGCGTTCTGCACCATATTTTCCAATTTCGGCTGCGTCGACGCGCCCGAATCAATCAAAAACGTATAACCGCCCGCCCGATTCGGAATCGGCGTCAAAATCGAAGGCCGATCGATACCGCGGATACGCCCGATACCCAAGAGCCCCGCCGTCACGGCCGCCCCCGTCGAACCGGGAGCCACCACCGCGCCGCACTCGCCCGACTTCACGAGACGAGCCGCGACAGACACCGACGCATCCTTCTTCTTCCGATACGCCATACCCGGATGCTCATCCATCCCGATGACCTCCGACGCATGATGCACCGAAATCAATTCATTTCCCGAAGCGCCCTCTTTTTTCAGCACATCGGAAACTTTTTCCTCATCGCCGACAAGCACCACCGGGATTTTGAAATCGCGCACCGCCCAAACGGCGCCCTTTACGATTTCCGACGGCGCATAATCGCCGCCCATCGCGTCAACCGCAATTTTTTCCATCCCGATTACCTCGCCGCGTCCATAATAAACTTCGCGCGGAAAATTTCCGTATTCTTCGAAGAAATTTGCACATGCACATACTGCCGAAGCCCCCGCACATGCGAGAACTGCGCCTGCGCGACCAACACCTCGCCCGCGCCGACCGGCACCTTGTACTTCACATTCCCCATCTGAATCGGCGTCACATTCACACCGATCACCTTCTGCGCCAGCTTCCGCGCAATCCCGTAGAGCGTCTCCGCCGGGACAATGCCACGCGCATCCGTGAGCCCATTCGTGAGCACCACCGCCATCGCCTGCTTACCGGCTTCCATCTCAATAATATCCGCATCGTGGGAATTCTTCGGCTTCACCGCCGCCTCCAGGCGCTCCCTTTTCTGCGGAATGCCCAAAAACCGCCGATCCAGCCGAATCGTCGCGATAGACACACCGAAAAGTGCCGCCAAATCCCCATCCGTTTTACTGGGATCCTCGCGCAGCACTTCCGCAATCCGTTTCAATCTTGTATCTTTATCCAATTTATTCATTTTATCACCTGCTGATAATACTATATCACAAGTCCGGGAAACTGTACACCGACCGCCCCCATCCGATACACTTTTGGAAACAAACCCCGCCGCCCCGATTCTCAATTAGCTACAATAAAAATAAATAGTATACACTTAAACGAAACTTTTAAGGAAACGCCCTCAATCCCCACAATACGCCGAAAATTTTCCTTCCGATTTATGCAATCCCCGAAATCCCACCCCGATGCACGTTGTTTCTAAAACAAACGCACACCTTTTGTATGAGTTGTAAACAAATTCGCTATATAAAAATAATATCGCGGAAACTTTTTGGGGAAAATTGAGAATGGGAGAAAAGTGCAGAGTGCAAAGTGCAAAGGCGCGCCAAGCGTAGTGCGACATTGGTGCGCGAGACGTCAGACTGTCAGACGGTCAGACATGAGACGCGCGCTCGGCCGAGTCCCCCGCCGACGGCTGACGGCTTTAAGAGGTGTCGCCTACGGCGACGAATTTTTATATGGCACCGATGCCGCTTCGCTGATCGGTGAGAGGTGTGCCCTTCGGGCACGATTCCTGTTTTAATCGCTCGCTCCGCTCGCTCGCCGGCTCCGCCGGCATATAAAATGCGCGCAGCGCCACCTTTTATTCTTGGCTCCCCTGAAAGGGGAGCTGTCAGGCACGAAGTGACTGACTGAGGGGTCAGGCACTATGAAAACTCTATCTTATAGGGGTCAGAC
>CAVJQK010000026.1:0-10826 GCA_963651795.1 Erysipelotrichaceae bacterium
CCGCGCAGCGGGATATAGCGAAGCGTCATTCCGCGCAGCGGGATATAGCGAAGCGCCATCCCGCGCAGCGGGATTAAGCGATAGCGTCATTCCGCGCAGCGGGATTAAGCGATAGCGTCATTCCGCGCAGCGGAATAAACAAATGTCGCACTCGGCTTCGTGCGCCTTTGCACTTTGCACTTTGCACTTTGCACTGTCACTTATCTCTATCAAAGGACCCGGATCTGAATCCCTCTACATCCAATGTCACATACATAAATCCGATTTTTCGGAAAACGGCCGCCGTTTCCGTGCGTATTTCCGAAAATTTGCGGAAATCTTCCGGCGGAAGCTCGATGCGCGCCAGATCTCCGTGATTGCGCACGCGAAATTGGGCGAAACCTTTATCGCGGAGAAAATCTTCCGCCGCTTCCGTGCGTGAAAGATTCTCCGGCGTGATACGCGTGCCGTAGGGGAAACGCGTCGCCATGCACGCGAAGGACGGCGCGTCCCATGTCGCAAGCCCCGCGCGATGCGAGAGCTCCCGTATTTCCTCTTTCGTGAGATTCGCTTCCCGAAGCGGCGAACGAATGCCGAGCTCGGCCAAAGCGCGGAGCCCCGGGCGATAGCCTTTTGCGTCATCCGCATTCGTCCCGTCGGCGACAATCGCCAATCCTTCGCGCGCCGCTTCCCGTTTCAAAGTTTCAAAAAGCGCGCGCTTGCAAAGATAACATCTGTCCTTCGGATTTTCGGAAAATCCCGGGATTTCATATTGATCGACGACAAGCATTTTGTGCGAAATATGTCTTTCGCGGCAAAACGCGGCCGCCGTTTCCTTTTCGCGCCGCGGCACCGTCGCGAGATCCAGCGTCACCGCGACGGCGCGCTCGCCCAAAATTTCCCGCGCCGCCCACAGCAAATACGAAGAATCGACGCCGCCCGAAAATGCAATCGCCGCACTTTCCGCCGCGCGCAAAATTTCAAAAAGATTTTTTTCTTTTTCCGAAATAGTTTCCATGGGAAATTCTCCGTTTCACCCTTTTTTATTTCTTCATTTTACCATATAATCAATAGAAATATTTTTTTGATTTCCCCATTCCCCATTTTCCATTCCCCATTGCCCATTAGGAAGGAGGCGCCGCCGTGATTTCGTTTTTGCGGAAAAATCCGTCGTATCTCGGCGGACTCATGGTTTTTGTATGCGGCATTCTCTGGAGCACCATCGGGCCTTTCATCCGCACCCTTTCCGAATGCGGCTCCTCCGTCTACCTCACGAGCTTCCTTCGCATGGCGCTCGGGACGGCAATCCTCGCCGCTTTCGCCCTTTTCCGCTATGGGATACACGCGTTTCGCATCGATCGCAAAACACTCCTCTACTGCGTGCCGCTCGGATTCATCGGCATGGGCGTGAATTGCATTTGTTACAGCATTTCCGTGGAAACGGCCGGTGTTTCCGTCGCGGCCGTCCTCTTCAATATCGCGCCCGTCGCGACGGCAATCGTTTCCTATTTTCTTTTTTCCGAACGCATCGGCGCCGTCAAAGCGCTCGGTCTCGTCGTCAATATCGTCGGCTGCACGCTCGCGGCGACGGGAGGAAACATCGACACGTCGCATCTTCCCGTCTTCGGCATTTTGTGCGGACTCGTGAGCGGCCTTTGCTACGCCATTTGCATCATCATCGGGAAACTGTCGGAAAGCAGCGTGAATGCGACGATTCTTTCCTGCTACAGTGATTTTTTCGGCGCCGTTTTCATTTTCTTTTTCCTGGACGCCGGGGATTTTGCGACCATGGGAGATCCCACTGTCATGGGCATCGGTTTCCTCTACGCGCTCATCCCGACCGTCATCGCGTATCTCCTTTTCTACGAAGGCATCGCGCGCATGAAAGAACTTGCCGTCGTGCCGATTCTGGCCTCCATGGAAACCGTCGTCGCCGTCCTTTTGGGCGTCTCCTTCTATGGGGACATTCTGAAATTGCCGCATTTTGTGGGAATTATTTTGGTTCTCACATCCATCGTTTTAATGAATGTGAAAGTGCATAGTGCATAGTGCATAGTGCATAGTGCATAGCAAAATTAGCAATGAGCAATGAGCAATTAGCAATTCAGGTGTGCGCCTTCGGCGTACATTTTTTTATGCCGGCGAAGCCGGCGAGGCGCTTCGCGCCGGTTACAACATAATTCGTCGCCGCAGGCGACACCTGCAGCGCATCAACGCTTCTCGCATCCGCGCATCAACCTTCCTCTCAAAATTTTTCCCTCAAAAAATGAGACATTTCCTAAAAAAGCAAAAATTTCCTATTGCAATTTGAAAAAAAGTTTGTATAATGAAAATATCAATTAGCACTCCGAGTAAGTGAGTGCTAACAAAGTTTTTGAAGGAGGATATCGAAATGTTAAAACCGTTAGCAGATCGTGTTTTGATTGAAGTCAAAGAAGAAGAAACCAAGACAAAGGGCGGCATTTTGCTGCCGGATACAGCTCAGAAGAAATCCCAGAAGGGTGTGGTTCTCGCCGTCGGCGCGGGGAAACTTGCGGAAAACGGCACGCGCCTCCCGCTGGAAGTTTCCGTCGGGGACGAAGTGCTCTTCGCTAAATATTCCGGCACGGAAATCGAAGAAGAAGGTAAAAAATTCCTTCTCATTACGGAACGCGACATTCTCGCAATTTTCGGAAAATAAAATAAAAGGAGCGATAGATTATGGCAAAGAAAGTTTTGTACAATGAAGAAGCCCGTGCGGCACTTCTCCGCGGCGTCGACCAGCTGGCCAATGCCGTTAAAATCACACTCGGCCCGAAAGGCCGCAATGTCGTCCTCGATAAGCATTTCGGCGCACCGAACATCGTCAATGACGGCGTTTCCATTGCACGCGAAATCGAACTCAAGGATCCTTTTGAAAATATGGGCGCTCAGCTCGTAAAAGAAGTCGCGACGAAGACGAACGATGTGGCCGGCGACGGCACCACGACGGCGACGCTTCTCGCGCAGTCCATGATTCACGAAGGCATGAGAAATGTCGCAGCCGGTGCGAACCCGATGGTTCTGAAAAAAGGCATCGAGCAGGCCGTTTCCACCCTCGTCGAAGAAATCAAAGCGATGGCGGTCCCGGTTTCCACCCGTGACGATATCGCCCAGGTTGCTTCTATTTCCGCGGCCGATCCCACCATCGGCGGGCTCATTGCCGACGCGATGGAAAAGGTCGGAAAAGACGGCATTATCAATGTAGAAGATTCCAAGACGATGGAAACGCGCCTCAAATTCACGGAAGGCATGCAGTTCGACCGCGGCTACCTCAGCCCGTACATGGTTTCCGATCCGGATAAAATGGAATGCGTCATGACGGATCCTTACATCCTCATCACCGATAAGAAAATCAATGTGCTCCAGGACATCCTGCCGCTTCTGGAAAAAGTCGTCCAGGCCGGCAAGGAGCTCCTCATCATCGCCGAAGATGTAGAAGGCGAAGCTCTCGCGACCCTCGTTGTAAACCGTCTGCGCGGCACGTTCAAATGCGCGGCCGTGAAGGCTCCGGGATTCGGCGATCGTCGTAAAGCGATGCTGCAGGATATCGCGATTCTCACGGGCGGCCAGGTCATCAGCCAGGATATGGGCCGTAAATTGGAAACGGCGACCGCAGCCGATCTCGGCACGGCTCACCAGGTCCGCATTACGAAAGACAATACGACGATTATCGTTTCCGATAAACAGGCGGAAGAACGCAAACCTCTCATTCAGGCTCGCGTCAATGAAATCAGAAGCCAGCTGGCGGAAACGGTTTCCCAATTCGATAAAGATAAGCTCCAGGAACGTCTGGCGAAACTGGGCGGCGGAGTCGCCGTCATCGAAGTCGGCGCCGCAACCGAAGTGGAAATGAAAGATAAGAGACTCCGCATCGAAGACGCTCTGAACGCGACCCGCGCGGCCGTGGAAGAAGGGATTGTCGCCGGCGGCGGCACCGCTTTCATCGATATCCAGAGCAAGCTCGACAGCCTCGAAGCGGAAGGCGATGTGAAGACGGGCATCAATCTCGTCCGCCACGCGATCGAAGCACCGGTACGCCAGATTGCCGACAACGCCGGCACGGAAGGCTCCATCGTCGCCTCAAAGATTAAAGAATCCGCAAAAGGCATCGGCTACAATGCGGCAGAAGACCGTTACGAAGATATGATTAAAGCCGGCATCGTCGATCCGGCGAAAGTCACCCGCACGGCTCTCCAGAACGCAGCCTCCATCGCGGCCCTCGTCCTCACGACGGAAGCGATTGTCGGCGATGCGCCGGAAGATAAACCGGCCATGCCCCAGATGCCCGCAGGCGGCATGGGCGGCATGGGCGGCATGATGTAATTCTCGCCCGGCGATAAAATTATAGAAATATAAACCGAGAAGGGCTGTGATAAAACGCTATCGCGTTTTGTCACAGCCTTTTTGCGTATCATTTCGAGAAAGACATCAGACGGTCAGACGATCAGACTATAAGACAAATTCGTCGCGCAGCGACACATATTTTCTATGCACTATGCACTATGCACTATGCACTTTCATAAAATGGTATAATGTGGAAAAAGTTTCCGTTATCTATGTTTCCGAGGAGCCAAACATGAAAAAAAAGATTGCATTGATTCAAATGGACGTCGCATTGGGGAAGCCCGACGTGAATTTCGCGCACGCGGAAACGCTTCTCACGCGCGCGGCCGAGAGCGGCGCGGATATTCTCGTGTTGCCCGAATTGTGGAACACCGGATTTTTGCCCAAGCCCCACGAAGCGCTCGTTTCCATGGCCGACACGGGCGGAAAAGAAACAATTTCCCTTTGCTCGGAAATTGCGAAAAAATACGGCGTAAATATCGTCGCGGGATCCGTCACCGCACGCATCGGCGATACACTTGTCAATCGTGCGCACATTTTCGACCGCAAAGGACAGCTCATCGAGACGTACGATAAAATGCACGCCTTTACGCTGGTCGGTGAAGAGAAACATTTCAAAGGCGGCACGAAAACCGCCCGTTTCCTCTTGGACGATATTCCGTGCTCGGTCGCGATTTGCTACGACGTGCGCTTTTGCGAGCTCATCCGCGCCGAAGCGCTCGCCGGCGTCGATCTCTTTTTCCTCCCCGCCGCCTGGCCGCTCCTTCGCCTCTACCATTGGGAAATTTTGAATAAAGCGCGCGCCGTCGAAAATCAAATGTACCTCTGCGCCGTGAACGAAAGCGGCTACGCAGGCAAAACGAAATACGCCGGAAACTCCCTCCTTCTCTCACCCTGGGGCGAAGAAATTCTGCGCCTTCCGGAAGAGGAAACGATAGAAACCGGCGAAATCGATCTCGACACCATCCGAGACATACGCGAATCCATCAACGTCTTCCGCGACAGAAAACCGGAACTCTATCATTTATCGTGAATAAGCTTAGTGCTTTATTTGTACGCAAGACATAAGACGATGAGACGTGAGACTTCAGACTTTTGAAAGGTGTCGCCTTGCGACAAATTTATTTTATGCCGCCGAAGACGGCGAGGCGCACAGCGCCGAAAAAATGCCGCGCAGCGCACAAGTTAAAGTCTCACAGTCTGACAGTCTGATAGTCTCCGGCACAAATGTCGCACTAAGAATAGAAAGGAAATGTATGCTCCCTGTTATCACCATAAGCAAAAAAGCTGAGCTCGCCGTCCGCGGCGGGCATCCTTGGATTTACGCCTCCGAAATCGAGAGCGCGGACGCCGTTTCCGCAGGCGATATCGTGCGCGTCGTTTCCGGAAAAGGCACATTCCTCGGAAGCGCCTTCTACAATCCGCATTCCAAAATCGCGCTCCGCATTTTCTCGACGAATGCGAACGATACCTTCGACGCCGCGTTTTGGAAACGGCGCTGCGCCTACGCGGTGGAATACCGCCTGCAAGTCATGCGGCCGGAAGATACCGATTGCTGCCGCCTCATTTTCGGCGAAGCCGACCAAATGCCCGGCCTCACCGTCGACCGTTTCGGAAGCGTCCTCTCCGTCCAAATTCTGACGCTCGGCATCGATTTGCGCCGCGACATGATTTTAGACGCGCTGATTGAAACGCTTCGCGAGCACAATCTCCCCGTTTCCGCCGTCTACCTTCGAAACGACGTATCCATTCGCGAGCGGGAGGGCATGGAAGAGGAAACCGGTTTCTATAAGAGTCCGCTTTTGGATCCGGCGGAGGAAACGGATGCGGTCGAAATCGTCGAAAACGGCATTCGCTACACCGTCGATATCGCCCGCGGACAGAAAACGGGATTTTTCCTCGATCAGAAATTCAATCGCCTCGCCGCCGCCCGAATTGCGCGCGACCGCCGCGTGCTCGATTGCTGTACGCACACGGGCGCTTTCGCACTGAACGCCGCCCGCGCGGGTGCGAAAAGCGTCACGGCGGTCGACGTTTCCGAAGAAGCCATCGAAATGACGAAACGAAACGCAGCGAAAAACGGCCTCGCGATTGAGACCGTTTGCGCCGATGTATTCGATTTCCTGACGAAGCTCGATAAGGAAAAGAATCGCGATTTCGATTATATCATCCTCGATCCGCCGGCTTTCACGAAGAGTGCCGCGACCGTCCGGAGCGCATTTCGCGGATACAAGGACATCAATTATCGCGCGATGAAAATTTTGCCGCGCGGCGGATATCTGGCGTCCTGCTCCTGCTCGCATTTCATGACGGAAGAGCTTTTCCTCAAAATGCTCAAAGAAGCCGCCCGCGACGCCGGCCGCACCATCCGCCTCATAGAAACCCGCCGCCAATCCCCGGACCATCCCATTCTCCCCACGGTCCCGGAGACGTACTATTTGAAATTCTTTTTGATGCAAGTAGTATGAGTTGATGCGCGGATGCGAGAAGCGTTGATGCGCTGCAGGTGTCGCCTGACGGCGACGATTCCTGTTGTAATCGGCGCCTTCGGCGCATACATCCTTATAAAAAAGCACGCAAAAGAGGCGGACCGGGAATTCCGCCTCTTTTGCGTGTGCTGTTTCCAACACAGGGAGAAATATATAGAAATGCCCGATACGGTCGGACGTGGGCTTTGCCGGTCAGTGCGCCGTCGCAGTCTTCTTTACCGTACCCGACAATCCTAACTTTTTAAGAATTTGCGCCACCTGTGTTTCCAACGACGCAATTCTTTCCGCTTGAGCATTGATAACTTTTACATATCTTTCATTATCCTTCCGAAGCGAATTCACTTCGCGCACAAGCTCCGTATTCGAGCTGTAAATGCCCGCACCTTTGCTACGTGCGCCGATCTTGAAGGAAACACCCACATTCATCATGGGATCGCCGTTTCCGATCGTAGAGCCGACGGAAACTGTCGTATCCGCATTCGGTTTATAGAAAGCACCGAACGCGCCGGAATTTGCATTTTTATAATGCCCATAACCGACGGCGAAAGACCATTTATCATCCGGATTGAAAATCTCCGGACGAAGAGCCGCAAGAGCCGCAGCCCCGGCACCGACTTTATTAATATCGTTTCTGATGGTGCCCAAACTGTTATTCATGACATCGACGACCTGATTTGTGACATTTTCGACTTGAGTCGTGACATCTTCGACTTTTTCTTTCACCGCTTTCAGCTGTCCGTACGTCGCCGCATCACTGTCCGCCACCCCGTCCGCCACATTCGTGAGACGTGCAAAGCTGTCGGTACCATAAGCGACAGGTTTGCGGTTCACCAAATACGTATCCGTCGATTTATGACCGAAGGAAACGGTATTCGCTTCTGAAGCTACGGAATTATAACCGATAGCCACCGCATTTTGTGCGAGTGTTTTGGAATTCTCCCCAATAGCTATGGAATAATTATAGTTACTCGTAGCATATTTGCCGATGGAAATTGCACTATCGCCGGATGCGGCTGAACTGGTGCCGATTTTAATACTGTCTGCTCCGCTGCCTTTTTGACCTGCAAAATCACCTATAGAAATGCCCCCGGTCCCGCTCTTTGTAGCTCTCCCAATACCGATTCCATATTCCTGAGCAGTGGCTTCTTTCCCTATGGCAATACCATAGTCACCGGCATTGCCGTCATTTAAAACCGTTGCGCCATATCCTATAGCAACACTTTCATCACCTACACTTGCACTGTCCCCTATCGCCACACTCTTCTGACCCGCATGCGCCATCGCACTGGTACTCGATTTTAATGCGATAGATTCTGTCCCGGCAGTACCGTTTTCAACTCCCAGAGCCACCTCTCCTCCGGTCAATCCGACACCGCAAACCACCAGCGCCGCCATAGCCATGCGCAATTTCTTTTTCGTACTTGACAATACGCGTGCACCGCAAAACGCCGAACTTCTTTCGGAAGACGGCAACGTCAAAGATGCGTGATGACACGCTTTTTTACTTTCCTTCATAGATTTTCTCCTTTTTTCATGCCGAAAAACTATGCCGCTCTGCTTCATCTGACCAATATGCAAACGGCTACGCGGTGACGTACGCTCTGACCATGGTACGACGGCTACACACCAAACTCTCCTCCGGCACCTCCCCGGAAAAGCTCGCGCAAAATTTCAACGGACTCCCATCAATACGCGGCTTGTAAATCAAAAAATTTGTCGTACAAACTCTCACGTCAAATTTTCCCAGATTTTTTTAAAACTATATCACCCCCCCCCCCCCGTCGAAAGGTCAAGAAGAAATTTTCTATAGCACATATCGAGATTATTTATAGCGACATTTTGAGCGCTTAAGGAAAGGAGGAAGTGCACAGTGCATAGTGCATAGCCAAGCGGTGTCGCCTGCGGCGACGAATTTTTTACGCCTCAAACGCCGGCGGGCTTGCCCATGTTCGAAGCTCGCAACGAGCTATCAGACAGCAGAGATTCCGGGGCAAGCCCGGAATGACGGAAAAAACAATCAATCGTAACAAAAAACGATATTCCTTGCATGAGAAAGGAATATCGTTTATAATGACGGTAGAAAAGGATGCTGTCACGACAGTGCCGGCTCCCTAATTTGGTGAAATTAAGGAATCAGCCGCCATCGATTGGACTTTCGGGCGGCTTTTTCCTTGGATTAGCTTTTGGCTACAATCATGATAGCAAGCAATACAATCATAAAAGTAATGATAAATTCCATGCTATCACCTCCCCTCGTAAATCAGGGAGCGGAATTGGCGCCCGTCCTTCAGGCATCCTTCAATTCTAATAGTATCAAATTAATTTGTTTTTATCCATAACATGACTGCAAATGCGCGTCACGGCTTATTATCTATTATCGCGTCGCCGCCGCTTTCTCCGGTGCGGATTTTGACGGCGTTTGTGAGTTCGGAGATGAAGATTTTTCCGTCGCCGACGTGCCCCGAGCAGCAGACATTGCGAATTGTTTCTATCAGCAAATCGAGAGGCGTCTCATAGATGACGATCTCGATTTTTATTTTGGGCATGAGGTTTACAGTGAAGACTTGGCCGCGGAAAATTTCCGTCTGGCCGTGCGTGAGGCCGCAGCCGTACACGTCGGAAACGGTGAGGCCGGTGACGCCGATGGCGTAGAGCGCCTCCTTTAATTCATCGAGTTTTTCCGGCCGAATAATCGCTTCGACTTTATATATTTTTTTATCGTCCATAATTATATCTCCCTTATTACGAATTATCGAAAAAGTTGGTGCGTTGATGCGAGAAGCGTTGATGCGCTGCAGGTGTCGCTACGCGACAATTTCTGTTTTATTTCGGCAAAGCCGAGCGCGCCTCTTTCCCCTTCCCTCTTCACTCTTCACTCACATCTTACTATACGCCCGCTCGCCGTGTTCGATGAGGTCGAGGCCCTGGGATTCTTCGGAATCCGTCGCGCGAAGGTGCATGAAGGCGCCGACGAGTTTCACGAGAATCGCCGTGACGCCGACGGCCATGACCATCGCGACGAGGATGCCCGTCACCTGCGGGATGAGCTGCGCCGGGTTTCCGTACAGAAGACCGTCCGCGCCGCCGGGATTAATTTCCGTCGTGCAGAAGACGCCCGTCATAACAGCGCCCCACACGCCGCCCATGCCGTGGCAGCCGAAGACGTCGAGCGAATCATCGTAGCCGAATTTTGTTTTGACGAAGGAAATCATGATATAGGAAACGATCGGTGTGGTGAGCCCGATGAAAAACGCGGCGTCGCTGTCGACGAATCCGGCGGCCGGCGTGATGCCGACGAGACCCGCGATAATGCCGGTCATGAAACCAACGGCCGTGACTTTATCGTGATGCATTTTTTCCAAAATCGCCCAGACGAGGCCCGCGGTGCAAGACGCGATGCCCGTGTTTCCCAAAGCCTGCGCCATGATATCGGAGGAGGTGAGACCGGCGCCGGAATTGAAACCGAACCAGCCGATCCAGAGAAGCGTCGCGCCGATGATGACGTAGGGAATGTTGTGCGGACGAATGGACGCCGTGCCGTAATCGCGGCGACGACCGATCAAAATTGCAGCCGTCAATGCGGAGAAACCGGAAGTGATGTGAATGACGGTGCCGCCGGCAAAGTCGAGGCCGCCCATTTCACGAATCCAGCCACCGACGCCCCAGACCATGTGGCACATCGGATCGTAGACGAGCGTGCCCCAGAGGAAAATGAAAACGCACCAAGCGGCAAAACGCGTGCGTTCCACGATGCCGCCGGAAACAATCGCCGGTGTCAGGATCGCGAATGCCATCTGGAACATGCAGAAAAGTATCGCGGGAATTGTTTCCGAATATTCCGGATCGGCCGCCATGCCGACGCCGTGCAACAATAATTTGTCGCCGCCGCCGATGACGCCTCCGATATCGTGGCCGAAGGCGAGCGAATACCCGAAAAGATACCACTGCACCGTGAAAATCGCGAGGCAGATAAAAGACATCATCATCGTATTG
>CAVJQK010000027.1:0-10691 GCA_963651795.1 Erysipelotrichaceae bacterium
AAAAAATCATCGCGAAGCGATACCTCTCATCGATTAGCGAAGCGATATCGATGCCGTAAGAAAATCATGCGCGAAGCGCATCCTGCTAAAGCCCATAGCCCACGGCCCATAGCTCATAGCCATATCTCAAATGAGGGAAAAAGTTTAGTTTAAATAATGGAGTAAAAACAATATGCGGGATACTTCTTTGGTCTATCCGGTGCGGGAAGACGGCGCAATTTTGCTCGGACGGAAAAAGCGCGGGATGGGTTTCGGAAAATGGAACGGATTCGGCGGAAAAATCGAGGACGGCGAGACGATGGAGGAATGTGCCGTACGCGAGCTTTTCGAAGAATGCGGGCTTTCGGCGAAAACGGGTGATTTGGAATTCGCGGCGGATTTATATTTTTCGCAGCCGTCCGATCCGCGTTGGTCGCACGGCGGCACGGTGTATTTTCTGAAAATTTGGAAAGGGGAGCCGCGCGTCTCGGATGAGATGGAACCGCGCTGGTTTAAGCCCGGCGAATTGCCGTATGACGACATGTGGGAAGCGGATAAAATCTGGTTTCCGATGATTCTTTCGGGGCGGAAAATCAAGGGCACGGTTTGGTTTGCCGAAGACGGCGATCATGTGACGGGGACGGAGTTTTTCGATATCAATGAATAAGGAAACGTGGCCGGATTTGCTGCTCTTTTGGTTTTCCGGAAACAGGCGGGATTTTCCGTGGCGGACGGTGCCGCGCGATCCGTATGCCGTGTGGATTTCGGAAATCATGCTGCAGCAGACGCGGACGGAAGCGGTGCGGCCGTATTTTGAATCGTGGATGCGACGGTTTCCGACCGTTTCCTCATTGGCGGCGGCCCGGGAAGCGGATATTTTGCACGCGTGGCAGGGGCTCGGCTATTACAGCCGCGCGAGAAATATCAAAAAAGCGGCGGATATTTTGGCGCGGGAGTACGGCGGCGCGATGCCGGGGGATTTTGAGAAAATTCGCGCGCTCCCCGGCATCGGTGAATACACGGCGGGCGCGATTTCTTCCATTGCTTTCGGAATGCCGGTGCCGGCCGTCGACGGAAATGTCCTTCGCATTATGGCGAGACTTTACGCAATCGAAGACGATATTTTGAAACCGGAAACGCGGCGTCTCGTGACGGAGACGGTGCGGCGCGTGCTGCCGAAAGAGCGGCCGGGCGATTTCAATGAAGCGCTCATGGATTTCGGCGCGGATATTTGCATTCCCGGAAATCCGCGCTGCCGCGATTGCCCGCTTCGAAAGAATTGCCTCGCATTTTCGAAACATCTCACGGAAATTCTTCCGCATCGCACGCGGAAAAAACCGCAGACGGAATTTTTCGCCGCCTGCGCCGTCATCGAAAAGGACGGAAAATATCTTTTGCATCTTCGCGGCGCGGGAATGCTCGCGCATATGTGGGAATTTCCCACGGTTCTCGATCCGGATGAGGAAACGGGTAAAAAGCGTTTGGCTTCGTTTCTTCATACGACGCTTTCCGAAAAAATCTGGGAGCATACGCATGTCTTTACGCATCGCATTTGGCACATGCGCGCCTATCGCGCTTCCGATGTTTCCGTACCCGAGGGCGGCACGTGGAAGTGGGTGAGCGCGGCCGATATGCGAAAAATTCCCATGGCCGGCCCTCACGGGAAACTCGCCGGCATCCTGCTCGAATAATTTTTTTGAAAAAGAGGTTGACAAGTCTCTCTTGCTCGTGTACAATGTGCAACATAAGGAAATTCTTTACTTGATTAAAGGAATGCAGAATCAAAGAAGAACAAGAAAAGGAGATTTGTCATGAATTGGAAAAAAGCAGCATTGGCGGGAATTTTGGGCGCGGTCGTCATCGGTACGTTGGCCGGCTGCGGCGGCGGCGATAAAAAAGCGTCGGCTCCGGTAAAGCCCGAAAAAATTATCGCAGGCCTCGACGATACATTCGCTCCGATGGGTTTCCGCGATGACAGCGGCACCATCGTCGGCTTCGATGTCGACATGGCGAAAGCGGTTTCCAAAGAAATCGGCGTACCGATTGAATTCAAACCGATTGATTGGGCTTCGAAAGAAGCGGAAATCACCGCCGGACGCATCGATTGCATTTGGAACGGTTTCACCGTGACGGAAGAACGCAAAAAAGTTCTCGATTACACCGATCCGTATCTGAATAATACGCAGGTTTTCGTCGTCATGGCGAATTCCGACATTACGGATTCCGCGCAGCTCAAAGGTCTCCGCGTTTGCGCACAGGAAGGTTCCACGAGTGAGACGGCCATGAATAAAAAGCCGGAAATCAAAGAATCTTTCGGCACGTGGAAACTGTATCCGGATTTCTCCTCCTGCTTCATGGATCTCGAATCCGGTCGCATGGATGCCATCCTGGGTGACAGCGTTCTCATCAATTACTACATGCAGAAGAAACCGGGTGTGTTCCGTGTCCTGCCGGGCGTCGTCGCCAATGAAGAATATGCGGTCGGCGTGAAGAAAGGAAACGAAAACCTCGTGAAACTTCTGAATGACGGCTT
Organism: Erysipelotrichaceae bacterium; assembly: GCA_963651795.1. Taxonomy (GTDB): domain Bacteria; phylum Bacillota; class Negativicutes; order Veillonellales; family Dialisteraceae; genus UBA1822. The sequence goes on from CAVJQK010000027.1 coordinate 2,513, forward strand.
CAAGAAAGTGCAGGCGAGCGGTGAAGCGGCGAAGATTTCCGAAAAATGGTTCGGCACCGATCTCACCATTAAGAAAAAATAATATCGGTTCAGTGGTTCCCAAGGATTTCCGCGGTGCGGTCCCCCCCGTGAAACGGAATGATTTAGGATAAATATGAAAAGCCTGTGAGTCTCCGCTCAGAGGCTTTTCGGCGCATATAGCGCCAAAACGGAAAACAGGGGAAACCCGGGAGTTTCCCCCGTATTTTTCCGTCATATGAAATTGTGGGAGATTGATATGGAGTATATTTCCAACATTATTCCCGGTATGGTTTCGGGACTTTTCGTATCGTCGCAAATTTTTGCGTTGACGTACGTACTGGCATTTCCTCTCGGCATTTTGCTTGCCCTTTTTCGGCTTTCGAAAATGGGGCTCCTTCGCCGCGCGACGGAATTTTATATTTACGTCATGCGCGGGACGCCGCTCATGCTGCAGATTCTTTTCATTTATTACGGGCTCCCCATGCTGCCCGGCATTTCCATTCAGCTTAATGATTTTTCCGCGGCCATCATTGCTTTCGTTGCCAATTACGCCGCGTATTTTGCCGAAATTTTCCGCGGCGGCATTCAATCCATCAGCCGCGGTCAATACGAAGGTGCAAAAGTCTTGGGATTTTCGTATCGGCAGACCATGTGGCACATCATTTTGCCCCAGGTCATCAAGCGCGTCCTGCCGCCGCTCGGAAATGAAACGATTACGCTTCTCAAAGATACGTCCCTCGTCTACGTCCTTGCCATGAACGATCTCATGCGCGTCACCCGTTCCATCGTGCAGCGCGATTTCGATACGACCGCCTTTTTTGTCGCGGCCGTCTTCTATCTCGTGTGCACCTTTGTCCTGACGAAACTGCTCGCTTGGCTCGAAGCGCGCTATGCCGTCTATGAAGAATGAGGTGTGCCATGAGTCTCATTGAAATGAAAAACATCAAAAAATCCTTCGGGGATTCGGAAATTTTGCACGATATATCGCTCACGGTCGAGCGCGGGGAAGTCGTTTCCATCATCGGGACATCCGGCGCGGGGAAATCCACATTTTTGCGTTGTCTGAATACATTGGAAACCGTGCAGGGCGGGACGATTCGCATCGACGGAGATACGCTTGTTTCCGAACAAAACGGAAAAGTCACGTACGCACCGCCCGCCGAGCAGCAAAAAATTTTGTCGAAAATGGGCATGGTGTTTCAATCCTTCAATCTGTTTCCGCATATGACCGTCATGGAAAATTTGCTGGCGGCGCCGATTTACGTGAAGAAAATGAAACGGGAAGACGTGCTGCCCAAAGCGGAAGCGCTCCTCGAAAAAGTGGGACTTTCCGAGAAACGCGATGTCTATCCGGGAAATCTTTCCGGCGGCCAAAAGCAGCGCGTCGCCATTGCCCGCGCGCTCACACTGTCTCCGGAAATCATGCTTTTCGACGAACCGACGTCGGCCCTCGATCCCGAGCTCATCGGCGAAGTGCTGAAAGTCATCCGGCAGCTGGCCGAAGAAAAAATGACGATGATCATCGTGACGCACGAAATGTCTTTCGCGAAATCCGTTTCCGATAAAGTACTTTTTATGGACGGCGGTTACGTCGAAGAAGAGGGGACGAGCGAAGAAATTTTCGAAAATCCGAAGAGCGAACGGACGAGAGCGTTCCTGAAATCCATTTTGAAAAAATAAAATCGCATGATGCAAAATTTCCAAAGCTTCCTTCGGGAGGCTTTTTCAGTGCGGGGAAGAGTGAAGAGGGAAGGGGAAAGAGGAAAAGCGGAAAAGGGGAAGGGGGAAATTTGGAAAATTTTTTATTTCATTAAAAATACGTTAAACAGAGACGAAAACGGAAGAAATTCGGCGATTGCTTTTGAAAAATTTTGTGCGAGCGGAAATTTTCGTGTTTCAAAAGAGAATTTGAAGCGGGATTATAAAATATAACGGGAAGTATGAGAAGTGCGGAATCGATTCGGTTCCCCGGACGGAAAGGAGGTGTGCGGCATGGCGATGCAGGATAAATTGAAACGCGTGCGTGCGATTCGCAAATGGCTCGAAAAAGCGGAAAATTCGTATACGAGCAATAAAGATATTTCCGGCGAAATCAATTTGATTATGGCGCAGGCGGAAATGCAGCGTCTGAAAGAAACGGAAAAGCCGCACCCGGTCCGTGTGTGGGGGAAACGGGGTCTGGCTCTTTTCGCGGCGCTTGCCATTGTGGGCGGCGCGGCGCTCATCCGTTATGAACTGAAAGCGCACGATGCGCGCGTCACGGCGCGTGCGAAAGCGGCCGTCATGCAAATGTTCTCCAAAGAAAAATCGGAAACGGAGGAAACACCCGCGGCTCCGTCGGCTCCGGCACCGGCTCCGATTGAGGGGGCGGGAAATGCGGCCGAAGTGTCCGTACCCGCCGAGGAATCCGTGTCCGCGCCCGTCATGAGCGAAGCGGAAATCGCTTCCGTTGTGGGAGAAGCAGGCCGCGCGCTTCGCGGACAATGATTCCATACGAAAAAACCGTCGCCGCTCTGCGGCTGTTTTTATGCGTGCATATCGGAGATTATCATGATATAATGGACTAATACAGTAAACGTCGGTCAGTCTCATCCGTCATCGGGAGAAACGGAAAGAAACGGACTGTGCATTTTCATTTTGAAAAAGGGAGTTTCCTTGGGATGTTTTTTTGTATTCCGGGTGTGTATAGAGGAGGAAAATTGAATGAATAATCACCGCAAGAAACTGTTGTTGGTCGTTTTGGCGGCAAGTGCCGTTTCCGTGTCGGCAGGGGCTGTCGATCAGGGAGTGGGTCCGTCGCAGAATACGAAGGATTCCATTGTGACATCGGCCGGCAGCACGACTTCGCAGAGTTCCATGATATCGCTGACAAAGCCGGCACCGGCCATTGATGCGGAAACGAAAATCGACAACAGCGCCGTACCGAAAGCGGCACCGCAGACAATTGCATTGGCGCAAAATGCCGACGATCCGTCGCTCTATCTTTCGTCGAATGACGAGGCTGTCGTCAAAGCTTCGGAAGGCAAGAAGGTGACGTCCGTCGATATTCTGAATGTACCCGATGAAGCGAAGGCCTCTTTGATGCCGCTCCTCCGTACGCAAGTCGGAGATACGCTGACGCTGGACAGCGTGCAAAGCGATGTGGCGGCGTTGGGATCTGCCGGCGTTTTCCTCCAAATTTCCCCGCAGCTCACAGCTGTGCCGGAAGGCGTGAAATTGGCATATGTGACGAAAGCCAATCCGATTATCACCGATGTGGAAATTATCGGAAACACCGCGTTTAAGACGGAATACCTGAAACAGATTATGGGCGTGCGCCCGAATTCCGTGCTGAATACGACCATGGTGCGAGAACGCCTCAATGCGATTGAAAAATTGTATTACCAGCAGGGATTCATTCTTTTCTCCATTCCGGAAGTCAGCATTACCAATAACGGAATTCTTCGCATTCGGCTGGCGGAAGGTATCATCGAAGATATTATTTTGGAAGGAAACGATAAGACGCGCGATTACGTTATTCTGCGTGAACTTCGTTTCAAAAAAGGACAGCCTTTCAATAAATTCCTGGCGAGTCGTTCCATGGAGCGTCTGTACAATCTCGGCTTCTTCGAAGACGTCAATATGCGCCTGATTCCGGGACGCGGTGAACATAATGTCATCACGGAAATCGATGTCATCGAGCAGCGCACCGGGGTTGCGACCATCGGCGCCGGGTATTCTAAATCCGACGGTCTTATCGGGATTTTGGAACTCGGGGAAAACAATTTCCGCGGCACGGGTGATAAAATTAATTTCCACTGGGAATTCGGCGGCAGCTCTCACGGAAAAAACTATCAGATTTCCTATACGCGTCCGTGGATTAATTCGAACGGCGACTCCCTGGGCGTTTCCATTTTCGATCGTCGGACGAAATTCGAAGATTACGATGCGGACGGCGATACGATTGCGACGTATTACAAACGCCGTAAAGGCTTCAATGTCACTTGGGCGCGCGTCACGAGCGAATATCGTAAGAATTACTTCACGTTCGAAACGATGAGAGAAAGTTACGATGATTACGACGGTTTCCGTTTCAGTTCGAAGGTACCGACTTCGAAGCAGGCGGAATGGAAAGAAGCTATCTTCAATAACTTCGGTCGTACGAACAGCTTCACTTTCTCGCATGTCTACGATAACCGCGATAATTACTTTGCGGCGACGAAAGGGCGGCGTCTGTCGGCTACCGTACAGTATGCGGGCCACGGCTTGGGCGGCAAATTCGGTTTCTACAAATTCTCGGTGGAAGGTCGTTTCTACAAAGGATTGGCCAATGGACACACGTTGGCGCTCCGCTTGAAGGGCGGTTACATCCAGGGCGATTCTTCCTATAATTCGCTCTTCAATTTGGGCGGCTCGGATTCGCTCCGCGGCTTTGAAGATTACCAGTTCAAAGGCAAACGCATGTATGCCGCGACGCTCGAATATCGTATTCCGGTGGCGAAGAAGATTGAAGGCGTACTCTTCACGGATATGGGTAATGCGTGGGGCATTGATGCCGCCAAAATTCCGTGGTATGAAGACAGCACGAAATTGCATTGGTCCTACGGCGTGGGGCTCCGCGTCCAGACGCCGATTGGGCCGGTTCGCTTGGATTACGGCCGCGGCGATAAAGGGAAATTCCACTTCAGCTTCGGCGCGCAGTTCTGATTGCACGCAGCTTGCATGATGCAGATGGTTTCGGAGATTTTTTCGAAGGAGTGGAAACGGGATGCGCATTTCTGAGATCGGTCTCTCGTTGGCGGTCTTGATTTCCTGCGCTTCGTTTTTCCCCGTGCGGGCCGCACCGGTGGAAACGGTGTCCGTCTCCGTGAAAGGAGCCGAAGGGGAAATCCTCGAATCGGTCGGGCGTCGCATTTCCGCCAGTATCGAAGCAATCGGCGGGCGCGTGCTCATCGGTAAGGAAGAAGGCATTTTCCGTTCCAATCAGGTGACGTACGATAAAGTCCTCTCGGATATCGTCAATCGTGTCGTCGTGGGATACGTCGTCACGAATATGGATGCCCGGTACGGGACGCATACGGATATTCACGTGACGCTTCAGCCGATCGGGCGTATTGTGGAGCATGTGGAAACGACTGTCGATTACGGTAATCTGTCACCGCTTGCCAGACGTCTCGTTGAAAAGGATGTCATCGGCATTTCGGAAAAGATGGCGGCGCTTTTAATCGGGCTTCCCGTCGATTCCGTCGGCTGGGCCGAAAGCGTGTCCCAATCGGCGGGACGCGAAGTGCTCTCGGCCAATCTGCCCGAATTCGAAGCGGTTTTCGATGTCACATCCGGCGAGCATACCTTTGTCCGTGTTTCCTTAGTTCCGCAGGGTGAAATCGTCCGTACGGCGGAAGTTTCCTTTCGAGAAACGACGATTCCGCGCGTGCTTCTTTATCGCGCCGTGACCGATACGGAAACGTTGATGCGTGAGCTGGAAGGGCTTCCCATTTCCTTCGTCAATCGTCATCGGGCGGATATAGAAGCGGAATTGAAGTACAACCTGCTGCAGAATTATTTCATTCAAAAATACGGAATCGAAATTCGGACGCAGCTTGAGACGGGGCGCCGGACGGAGCTCAAAGTCGACGCATTGACGGATCACTGGTTGATTCGGACGGAGGCTTGGTTCGACATCGGGCGCGACGGAAATAAAAATACCGCCATTGACGGCCTTTTGGGACATTTTGCCGGGAAGAACGATCTTTTCTTCGGCGAAGCGCGTTTCTATCCGGGGCCGCTTGATTGGAATGTGTACGGCGGATACGCGCACCGGTTCGGAAAATATATCGAGCTGGGATATAAATTCGATTTCGTCAATAAAGCAAGTCACATTTTCGGGACAAAACGTTTCGGCGATCGATGGGCATTCCGCTTCGATCGGGATATTAAGAAACGGGAAAACGAATTCGCGGTGTCCTACCGCTTGCACAATTATTTGGCACTGGAATACGTGTACCGCAAAAAAGATGAAAAATGGCTGAGATTAATCGCCAATTTATAAATAAGGAGAAGTGAGCATCATGATGCAGATTTTGGGTAACAAAAAGATGGTAAAAATGGTTTCCTTCGGGCTTGCCGGCGTCTTTATCGCATCGACGGCGGCCATGGCGCTGATGGCGACGGGAGATACCGCGAGTGCGGCGCCGTCCTCGAATATCGGGGTCGTCGACCAGCAGCAGGTCATTTCCGCCAATCCGAATATCGGGACGGAATACCAGCAGAAAATGCAGGAACTCGCGCAGTCCATGCAGAAAGATTTCGATACGAAGACCGCGGGCATGAGTGATGAAGAAAAGCAGCCCATCTACATGGAAATGCAGCAGCAATTCAATGAAAAGCGCATTGCCATCGAAAAGGAAATGCAGGAAAGAGTGAATAAAGCCGTGAAATCCGTGGCCGATAAGAAAGGACTTTCCCTTGTCGTAGAAAAGAGCGCAGTCATTTACGGCGGCGTCGATATCACGAAAGACGTCACTGCTTCCATGACGAAAGCGACGGCCGATTCCGCTGCGAAGACGACGGATGCGAAAGCCGCTTCCACCGAGAAAAAATAAGGAATAAATCATGCACGGCGAAAAAATCAGGAAAGCGCTCTGCGTCCTCTTTGCGGGATGCACACTTTTCGCGGGCGGCTGCGGATGCATGCCCGATACGAAAAAATCGGTCGAACAGACCGGTCCGGTGTACGGCGTGGCGGATTTGGAAACTCTCGTCAAAGCGCACCCCCGGTATTCGGATTATTTTCGCCTGCAAAAAGAATATGAAGAATTGCTCTCCAAATATCGGAGCGATCAGGAAAGAATCATGCATCTTGCCATGCAGCAGGAGCAGGCGGCCGCACCCGTGGCGCAGCTTTCCGCGGAAAATGAATTTCGCGTGCGGATGAAGATTAAGGAAACATCCCTCAATCAGCAATTGGAAAATCTGTATCGCGAAATCAGCGCGCGGCATTCCGGAGATCCCGATTCGCATACCATCGCGGGTGACGGAGATACGGAAATCGCCAATTTGCAGATCAAACTCAAAGTATTGGGCGTTTCCGGTTCGCAAAAAGAAGCGGCCGAAAGCGAATTGCAGACTCTTTTGAACGGACGCCGGACGGAAATCAATACCGCCGGATGGACGGAAGAAGAAAAAGCGCAGGCCGCGGCGAAAAAAGCGGAGGCCGAAGCGGAACTTTCCGCGTATGCGACGCAAATTTCCGGAGAAATCCGCGAAAATCATCTGAACGCCATGCAATCTTTGGAAAAATTCGGGATTCCGGCGGCGGATGAATTCAATAAAGCTTGGGCGGATGCGCTCCGGGCGAAACAAAAAGAAATGGCGGCCGTTCACGACATCATCATGTTCGATGTCAGAAGCAAAGCGGCCGACGTGGCAAAGAAGAAAAAAATCGATATGATTTTCGTCGAATATGATGTCAATCTGAAAGCGGAAGACGTCACGGCGGAAATCGCCAATCAAATCGTACTTATGAAATAAGGAGGCAGTATGGCATCCATGTGGAAAAAAGCGGCATGCATCGGATTGGCCGCAATGGCGTTGGGCGTGGCCGGCTGCGACAGTGAAGAAAAAGCGGCCGTCGTCGACTATGAAATTTTGCAATTGAAATCCGAAAAGATTAAAGCGATTACGAAGGAAGTTTCCGAAAAGGAAAAAGAAATTTCGGATCGTCTCATGAAAGAAAGCGAGACGGCGACCGAAGAAGAGATGCAGCAGAAGATTGCGGCGGCGCAGCAGGAACGCCAGATTTTCATTCAGAGCAAATCCAACCAGGTGAAATCCCTCATCGAGACGCAGGCGGCCGCCGTGGCGAAAGAAAAGAATGTCGGCATCGTCATGCATAAAATGGCCGTGCCGAGCGGCGCAATCGATATTACGGAAGATGTGCTGAAACGGATTGACGGCACGGGCAGTGCGGCCAAGACGGCGGATAAGAAATAAGGAAATTTTTATGAAACAGACAGTCGAAGAATTGGCCAAATACGTGGGCGGTACCGTCTACGGAAATAAAGATACGGTAATTGAAGATGTGCGCAGCGCCGAAAGCGCGGGGCACATGCATGTCACATTTGCACGCGGGATTTACGCCGAGCACATCGAAGAAATGCAGGCGGGTGCCATTTTGGTG
>CAVJQK010000028.1:0-5660 GCA_963651795.1 Erysipelotrichaceae bacterium
ATGATAGGGTGTATGATGAATTGAAAGCCGTCGCCGACAGAATTCCGATTTCCGATGAAAAATTGGCGTTTGCGATGGCGATTTATATGCTCGGCTTTTCTTCGTATTATCGTTTCACAAAAATCATGCCGAAAAAAGCGCTGAAAGATTTGGCGCTCAATGAAGAAATTTCGGAGTACGGAAAACAAATTTTCTTTTCGGATGACGAAGAGGAGTAAAATTTCATATTTCCCGATTATCGGGGTTGTTTCAAAGGGAGTCTTGCCCGTTGCGGGTGGGGCTCTTTTTGTGGTATCATATGTTTGATTTGTATGTAAATGAATCCGAAATCGGTCAGATATGTTTCGGTGGGAAAGTTTTCTTTGATTTCCGGTCACCGGATGACGGGCTGGGAGGTTAATTTTTTGGAGAAATTGGTCATTTGCGGCGGCACGCAGCTGCGCGGGACGGTTCACGTTTCGAGTGCGAAGAATGCGGTGCTTCCGATTATCGTGGCGACGATGTTGCCGGAGACGCCGGCGACGATTTGCGATGCGCCGGATTTGGATGATGTGAAGACGATTTGTCGGGTGCTGGAAACTTTGGGGGTTTCCGTTTCCGAAAACGGTTCGGATTTGACGTTCGACGCGTCGGGGCTTTGCCGTGCGGAGGCGTCGTATGATTTGGTGAGCCGGATGCGTGCGTCTTTCTTGGTGATGGGGCCGCTTTTGGCGAAGATGGGGCGTGCGAAAATCGCGCTTCCGGGCGGCTGCATGATCGGGAGCCGGCCGATTGATTTGCATTTGAAGGCGTTTGAAGCGATGGGCGCGGATATCCTGATTTCCGACGGGTATGTGGAAGCGAGAGCTCCCCGCGGTCTTCGCGGCGCGAATATTTATTTGGATTTCCCGAGTGTGGGCGCGACGGAAAATGTTTTGATGGCGGCGGCGCTCGCAGACGGCCGGACGGTCATTGAAAATGCGGCCGAGGAGCCGGAAATCGTCGATTTGGCGACGTTCCTGTCGGGGATGGGCGCGAATATCAAGGGCGCGGGGACGAATGTGATTCGCGTGCAGGGCGTCCGTGCAATGCAGGGCATTTCTCATACGGCGATCCCGGATCGTATCGAAGCGGGGACGTATATGATTGCCGCAGCGATGGCGGGCGGCGATGTGGTCGTGGAAAATGTGGTGACGGAGCATTTGAAACCGCTTTTGGCAAAGCTGTCCGAAGCGGGGGTACAGGTGATTCGCGAGGATGTGGATCGGGTGCGGATTGTGAGCGACGGAAAAATTCGTTCGACGGATATCAAGACGCTTCCGTATCCGGGTTTCCCGACGGATATGCAGGCGCAATTTATGGCGCTGATGACAATCGGAAACGGTGTTTCCCAAGTGACGGAAACGGTTTTCGAGAATCGTTTCATGCATGTGGGCGAGCTGCAGCGGATGGGCGCGGATATTCGCATTGAGGGGCGGCGTGCGATTGTGCACGGTGTGCCTTTCCTGCGCGGTGCTTTTGTACGCGCGACGGATTTGCGTGCGGGGGCGGCGCTTGTCTTGGCGGGGCTTTCGGCCCGCGATGTGACGGAAGTGGGCGAGCTGCATCATATCGATCGCGGCTACGATCATTTCGTGGAAAAATTGCAGGGGCTGGGAGCGAATATCTCCCGTATTGATGCATGAGTAAGAAGAAGGGGGCATCGGTTTCCGCTAAATCCGGCTTTTCCGTCATGGATTGGCTCGGATCTTTTGGCGCGGAGGATATCAGCGTCGATTTGGGGACTTCGTATGTCGTCATTTATGTGAAAAAGAAAAAAACGGTGTTTCGCGAGGCGTCCTGTGTGGCGCAGCGTGTGACGACGGGGGAATATATCGCTTACGGAAACAAGGCGGAGCTGATGGAAGGGCGCACGCCGCAAAGTATTCGCATCATTCGTCCGATTGAGCGGGCGACGATTGTCGATTACGAGGCGGCGGTGTATCTTTTGACTTCGATTTTGAATGAATCGTACATGCGGAGTCTTTTCTATCATTTGCGTCTCACGATTTGTGTGCCGCCGAATGTGACGGGGCTTCAGAAACGGGCGCTTTTGGAGGCGGCCGTCCAAATGGGCGTGCGAAAGACGGTGCTCATCGATCAGCCGATTGCCGCCATTTTGGGTATGGGGCTCGATACGGACCGAATGACGGGCGCGATGACGGTGGATATCGGCGGCGGTTCTTTTAATGTGTCGGTGCTCTCGAAGCACGGCGTCGTCGTGGCGGATTCCGGTTATGAAGCGGGGCGCGCGATGGATCAGGCGATTATTTCCCGCGTGCGGGATCGGTATCGCGTGGAAATAGGAAACGAAGCGGCCGAGCGCGTGAAAGAAATGCTGGGGATTCGCCGCGATACGACGGGAATGACCGAATTTGCGGAAACGGCCGGCATTTCTCTTGTGACGGGTATGCCCGTGCACGTATCGGTGACGGGCGAAGATGTGGCCGAAGCCGTACGTCCCGTTTTAAATGTACTGTACGAAAAAATTTTGGGCATTTTGCAAAAAACGCCGCCCGCCATTTTGGCCGACGTGCACGATCACGGCATTTTACTTTGCGGCGCCGCCTCGCAGCTTCCGGGGCTGGATGCGATGATTACCCGATTGGCCGGGATTCCCGCCTACGTGGTGGAAACGCCGATGTACGTCAATGCGATGGGCGCCGGTTATGCGCTCGATTATATGGATTACATGCGTGATAATCTTTCCGATTTGCGCTGAATATTTTTTTGTTTCCGATAAGTTTCATTTTTAAACGGTAGGAGAAAAATGATCAAAAGTTTCGGAATTTCAAAACCCGGCCTGGTACGCACGGTGAATGAGGATTGCATTTTTTGTTCGGATGCGTCCTTTTTCATTCTGGCGGACGGTATGGGCGGTTATGAAGGCGGCAGAATCGCGAGCACACTTGCGGTGAAGACGGTGAAGGATAATTTGGAAAACCTGCCGGCATCCGCCTATTCCGAGGACGCGCTGCGCGATGCGGTGCTCTTTGCCAATCGCGTGCTGCTTCGGAGAAAATTCGGCGAACCCGATTTGGAGCAAATGGGCACGACGCTCGTCGTCTGCGCCTTTTGCGGAAACCGTTTATATTGGGCGCACGTGGGGGACAGCCGCCTCTACGTGGAGCAGGGCGGCACGCTTTCGCAAATCACGCACGATCACTCCCTCGTCATGGAGCTTTTTGAGGCGGGAGAAATTTCGAAAGAAGAAATGCGGCACCATCCGCGCAAAAACGAAATCACGCGCGCGGTCGGCATCGCATCGCAGCTTTCCGTCGATACGGGTATCGTTTCCTTGGAAACTTCCGCGAAAATCCTGCTCTGCTCGGACGGACTTTCCACGCCGCTGGGCGATGAGGCCATTCATCGCATTCTTTCGGAAACGGAGGAAACGGGGGAAGCGCTATCCGTTTCCGTCGAAAATATGGTGGAAAATGTTTATAAAAACGGTGCGACGGACAATATGTCGGCCATTTTGATTTCTTATACACCGGATGAAAATTCCGGTGAAACGGGTGGGACGGATGAACGCCATGATTGATAAATTGCTGGATAATCGATATCGGCTTCTCGAAAAAATCGGCTCGGGCGGTATGGCCGATGTGTATATGGCCAAGGACAGTGTGCTCGACAGAATCGTGGCCGTGAAAATTTTGCACAGCCAATTTGCCGAAGATAATGAATTTATCGTCCGTTTCCGTCATGAGGCGCAATCGGCCGGTAAACTTTCGCATCCCAATATCGTCGGAATTTACGACGTCGGCCGCGATCGGGGACTGTATTACATCATCATGGAATACGTCGAAGGGACGACGCTCAAAGAATATATCGAAACGCATCCGAATATTCCGATCGACACGGCGGTGCGCATTGCGATGGAAATCGGAAACGCTCTCGAAGAAGCGCACGAAAACGGCATCATTCATTGCGACGTGAAGCCGCACAATATTTTGCTCACGGAATCCGGCAAAGTGAAAGTGACGGATTTCGGCATTGCGCGCGCCATCAATTCGTCCAATATCACAATCCGCGAATCCGTGCTGGGCTCCGTGCATTATCTGTCGCCGGAGCAGGCGGCCGGAGATACCATCACCGAAAAGACGGATATTTATTCGCTCGGCATCGTGCTCTATGAAATGCTGACGCATCATCTTCCCTTCGATGGGGAAACGGCGGTCAGCGTGGCTTTGAAACACATTCAGGATGAAATTCCTAGCCCGTCGCGCTACAATGCGGCCATTTCTCCCATGCTCGAAGAATGCCTCATGACGGCGCTTCGCCGCGATCCGGAGAAACGCTACGCTTCGATTGCCGAATTCGTGTCCGCGCTCAAAATGGCGCAGGGTTTCACCACATCCGTGTACCAGACGGCGAAGCAGGATTTTACCGCGACGCAAAAATCGGCGGAGCGGCCGAAACGCATGCGCAGTCCCATCATGGCGCAGCCTTCGCGTCTCGTCGATTTCGTGACACATCTTTCGCCGCGCATGATTTGGATTTCGGCGGCGGCCCTTTTCTGCGTCGCCTTCGCCTGGGCCTTCTTCAGTTTCGGAAACTTCTGGAGCACGAATGAAATCGCCGTGCCGAATGTCGTCGGGAAACCGGTGGAAACGGCCGAAGCCATTTTGAAAAAAGAAAATCTGCGCGTTTCCATAGACGAAAGTCCGAGCGACAAGGTGCCCGTCGGTCACGTCATCGCACAGACGCCCGAAGCCGGAAAAGGCGTAAAAGAGCAGCGCATCATTCACTTGACGGTGAGCCGCGGCGGCTCCGTTCTCCTCGTGCCGGATCTCAAAGGACTCACGGTGGAAGAAGCGAAGAAACATTTGGAAAAATACGGTTTGAAACTGGGCGCGGTGGAAAAAGGCGAAGACGCCAAGAGCCCGTCCAATGTCATCATTTCGCAAAGCCCGCTCTCCGGTGCGAATGCGGATAAAGGCGCGATTATCAATGTCGTCGTCAATCAGAAACAATCCGTCATTCCGCATTTGGTAGGCATGACGCTCAAAGACGCCAAAGCGGCGCTCGCCGAAGTGGGCATGAGCGTCGGGAAACTCTCCGCCAAGGGCGAAGGTTTCAAAGTCGATGACGAAAATAATAAAGTCTTTTCGCAATTCCCCGATGCGGGCAATCCCGTCGGGACGAAAAAGACCGTGGATTTGATTCTCGAAAAGGATACGGGTTTCGTTTCCAAAGAAAAGAAAGGCACCGTCAGCATTACGCTTCCGAAGGACGGAAAAAATCGCCAAGTGGAAATCATCGTGACCGACGATAACGGGAAACGGACGATTTACAGCGCGAATCCGGGCGCGGGGACGTCCATCGAAAAAGATGTTTCCGGATTCGGCGACAATGTGCGCGTCCAAGTCTTCGTCGACGGCTCGCTCGTACAGGATCGGACATTGTAATGCAGGGACGGATTCTGAAAAACCAAAACGGATATTTTTCGATTTACGGTGAATCGGGAGCGCTGTGTCTTTGCCGCTCTCGCGGACGCCTCAAAAGGGAAACGGATGTCTTGGTGGGCGATGTGGCCGAATATGAAATTCCGAGCGGGAGCGATGCGCAAATTATAAAAATTTTGCCGCGCAAAAATCGTTTGTATCGGCCTCCCGTCGCGAATATCGATACATTAGTTC
>CAVJQK010000028.1:5670-10679 GCA_963651795.1 Erysipelotrichaceae bacterium
ATACACTCGTTCTCGTCGTGGCCGCGAAAACGCCGGATTTATCGCTCTACGTCCTTGATAAAATGCTCATTTTGGCCGAGGATGCGGACATTTCTCCGATGATTTGCATCAATAAATGTGAACTCGCGCCGGATTTGGCAAAGGAAACGGCGGCCATCTACGAAAAAGCCGGTTACACCGCACTTTGTACATCGACGGTGACGGGCGAGGGCATCGAAGAATTGAAATCGCTCCTGTCCTCCGGCGTCATTGCGTTTTCGGGACCGTCGGGCGTCGGGAAATCCAGCCTTTTGAATCTCTGCCTCGGTCGAGAAACGTTTGCGGCGGGGAGCGTCAGCGAAAAAACGGGGCGCGGGAAAAATACGACGCGCCACGCCGAGCTCATCGGCCGCGGCGACGCGTTTTTCATGGATACGCCCGGATACACGAGCCTTTCTTTGGAAACGGTGAATCCGGAAAATCTCGCGTTTCTATTTAAAGAATTTCGAAATTATATCGGCACTTGCCGTTTCCATAATTGCAGGCATATCAACGAACCGGATTGCCGGGTACGGGAGGCCGCGGAAACGGGGGAGATTTCCCCGTCGCGCTATCAATCGTACCTTCGCATGACGGAAGAAATCGTAAAAAATTAAAGGAGAGGATTTTATGAAAATCGCACCGTCACTGCTTTCCGCCGATTTTTCCCGTTTGGCCGATGAACTTCATGACATCGAAGTCGGCGGCGCCGATTTGGTGCACCTCGACGTCATGGACGGACATTTTGTGCCCAATCTTACTTTCGGCGCGCCGGTCATTGCCGCGCTGCGTCCGCATACGACGCTTCCTTTTGATGCGCATCTCATGACGATGCATCCGGAAGCGTATTTTGATGCGCTGGAAAAAGCCGGCGTGAAAATGATTTCCTTTCATGCCGAGGCGGTGATTCATGCGGATCGTCTCGTGCATGATATTAAAGACCGCGGCATGAAAGCCGGCATCGCATTAAATCCCGCTACGCCGCTTGCCGCCTGCGAAGAATTATTGCCGATTTTGGATTTCGTCCTCATCATGAGCGTCAATCCCGGATTCGGCGGGCAAAAATTTATTTCCTATACTTTGGATAAAATCAAACGGCTCGCCGCGATGGCCGAAAAAATCGGTCGCGCGGATTTGGACATCGAAGTCGACGGCGGCGTCACAAAAGATAATATTGAGGCGCTCAAAGATGCGGGCGTCACGATTGCGGTCGCAGGCTCCTCCGTATTCGGGAAACCGGATCGCAAAGCGGCGATTGCCGACCTGCACGTTTGATTCGGACGGAAGAAAAAATGCAAACGGATATCATCGGACATTACGTATCGCCGTCGGGCATTCGCCTCACGGTGTGCGATACCTCCGGGGCGGCCGGACGGGCGGGAGACATTCATCGGCTGCCGCCCGTATCGGCACAAATTTTGGCTAAAATCATGACGGGCGCCGCGCTCCTTGCCGTCGATTTCAAAAATCACGAAGGCATTTCTTTGAAATGGGTGACCGGAAGCGCTTTGGGCACGATTCACGTCGACGCGTACGACGGAAAATACGTGCGCGGCTACATCGACGAAGCGGAAGCCGGCTTGGGACATCGGCCGGACGCGGAAACGGAAGCGTTTCTCGTTTCCCAAAGCGCGCAGCTTTTCGTCACGCGCTATTCCCTTTTGAAATTGCCGTACACGAGCGCGGTGAATTTGCTTCCCGGCGACATTTCCGCCTGCCTCACCGAATATTTGAATACGTCCGAGCAGACGCTTTCGGCCGTCAAGCTCGATTTGAAGACGGACGAAAAAGGAAACATTTCCCGCTGCGGCGGTTTTTTGGCGCAGCTTTTGCCGGAAGGAAATTTGGAAACTTTCGCCTCGCTTTTCCGCGATCTGAATTAAATGCGTGGGACGTGACGGCGGGCGATGCGCGCGGGACGGAAGCGCTCCTCGAAAAAGGAAAATTCGAAAAACTCGGCGCCAATCCGATTTCGTTTCGGTGTACCTGCTCGGAAGAGCGCATACGCGATTCGCTCGTTTCCCTCCCGGAGACGGAAAAAGAAGAACTTTTGAAAGAAGAAAGTATAGAAACGGTCTGCCATTATTGCGGGAAAAAATACAGAATTCCGCGCGAGACATTGCGGGCCTGGTTTGAAACAGAAAGGAAACCCAATTCATGAGTAAAATCGCTTTTATCGGCGGCACCGGCGTCTATGATGCCGGTATTTTGCAAGATGTGACGTCTCATTTAATCGGGACGCCCTACGGCCAGGCCGCGTACAAATCAGGTTTCTACGACGGAAAAGAAATTATTTTCATGGCGCGTCACGGTGTGCGTCATACGATTCCGCCGCATAAAATCAATTATCGCGCCAATATTTTCGCGCTCAAAATGCTGGGCGTTTCCTGTATCGTTTCCACGACGGCGGTCGGCTCTTTGAATCCCGATTACAAAACGGGCGAGCTCGTCCTCTGCGATCAATTTATCGACATGACGAAATCACGCGAAAATACGTTTTTCGACGGGGAGTGGTACGGCGTCGCGCATTTGGATATGACGAATCCTTTTTGCGAAACGCTTCGCGCCGCGATTTTGGATGCCGCCAAACAAACGGGCATTCCCGTTCACCCGACCGGCACGTATATTTGCACGGAAGGTCCGCGCTTTGAGACGCCGGCCGAAATTCGCGCGTACCGGATGTGGGGCGCCGATGTCGTCGGGATGACCTGCGTGCCCGAATGCGTGCTGGCACGCGAGGCGGAAATGTGCTACGCGACGATTTCCATGGTGACGAATATGGCGGCCGGCATTTCGAAAACGCCGCTCACGCACCAGGAAGTCATCGATTGCATGAAGAAAAATGTCGCCGGTTTCCGTGCCATCATTTCCGGATTGTCCTGGACTTACGATCCGGACACGGATTGCCGATGTCACCGCGCGGCGGCGGCGTTCGGAGGATTTGAAATATGAGTTTTCGGGCATTAACCTGGGAAGGCGATGCGCTTTGCATTTTGGATCAGACGAAGCTTCCGAATGAAACTTCTTATATCACGGCGAAAACGTCCGGTGTTGTCGCCGATGCGATTCGCGCCTTATCCGTCCGCGGAGCGCCTCTTATCGGGGTCGCGGCGGCGTACGGTGTCGTGCTGGCGTATCGGGAAAGCGGGGGAAATACGGAAACCTTCCGCGCTCTTTGTGACATCCTTAGGAACGCGCGGCCGACGGCGGTCAATTTGGCTTGGGCGGTCGGCGAGATGGAAACCGCGTTTCAAAAAAATCCGACGGAAGAAACTCTTTTAAATCGCGCGGCCGAAATCGAAAAAGAAGACAGAGAAACCTGTCGAAAAATCGGAGAAAACGGGGCGGATTTATTTTCGGGCCGAAAAAATTTACACTTGCTCACGCATTGCAATTCGGGAGCACTCGCCACAAGCGGCATCGGGACGGCGTTCGGCGTCTTGGCGACGCTCCACGCGCGCGGGCAGGTGGCATGCGTGTATGCGGATGAGACGCGGCCGCTTTTGCAGGGCGCGCGGCTTACGGCCTATGAACTCACGGAAGGAAACATTCCGTGCTGCCTCATTTCCGACGATATGGCGTCTTCCGTCATGCAGCATAAAAAAATCGACGCCGTCATCACGGGTGCCGATCGCATTGCGAAAAACGGGGACACCGCCAATAAAATCGGTACGTCGGGCCTCGCCGTCCTCGCGAAATATTACGGCATTCCGTTTTACATCGCGGCGCCGTTTTCCACATTCGATTTTACGATTGAAACGGGTGCCGACATTCATATCGAAGAGCGGGACGGCAATGAAGTGAGAAAAATAGGGGAGACCTACATCGCGCCGAAAAACGTGCCCGTCTACAATCCGTCATTTGATGTGACGCCCGCGTCATTGATTGCGGGAATTATTACCGAAAAAGGCGTGCTGCGGCCGCCGTATGACATTTCCATTTCCGAATACGAAAGGAGCCTTTCTCATGAGTGAGTCCGTTATTGCCGATATTTCATTGGCCGAAGAAGGGAAACAGCGCATTCGCTGGGTCGAAAAATTCATGCCCGTCCTGAATGTGCTTCGAAAAGATTTTGAAACAAAGAAACCGTTTGCCGGTAAAACGATTGTCATGTCCATCCATTTGGAAGCGAAGACCGCATATTTGGCACTGACGCTTGCCGCCGGCGGCGCCGATGTCATCGCGACGGGAAGCAATCCGCTTTCGACGCAGGATCCCATCGCGGCGGCGCTCGTTTCCGAAGGCATCACCGTCTATGCGACGCACGGCTGCAATGAAACCGAATATTTCGATTATTTAAACCGCGCGCTGGATCACAAACCGCACATTATCATCGATGACGGCGGCGATTTGGTGAATCTGCTACACACATCGCGGCAAGACGCGAAAGAGCGGCTCATCGGCGGCTCGGAAGAAACGACGACGGGGATTCACCGTCTGCGCAATTTGGAAAAAGCGGGGAAACTCACGTTTCCGATGATTGCCGTCAACGATTCGTATTGCAAATATCTTTTCGACAATCGTTACGGGACGGGGCAATCGGCCTGGGACGGCATCATTCGCAGCACGAATCTCACCGTGACGGGGAAAACGGCGGTCATCGCCGGCTACGGTTGGTGCGGAAAAGGCTGCGCGATGCGGGCAAAAGGACTCGGCGCGCGCGTCATCGTGACGGAAGTCGATCCCATCAAAGCGATTGAAGCGGTTTTTGACGGTTTCGACGTCATGCCGATGGAAAAAGCGGCGGAAATCGGAGATATTTTCCTCACCGTGACGGGTGATATCGACGTCATCACCGAGCCGCATTTTATGAAAATGAAAGACGGTGCCATTTGCGCGAACGCCGGCCATTTCGATGTGGAAGTGTCTCGCAAAGATTTGGAACGCATTTGCACGACGCATTTCGAAGCGCGGAAAAATATCGAAGGCTACGTCTTGCCGAACGGAAAAACCGTGTATCTTATGGCCGAAGGGCGTCTCGTCAATTTGGC
>CAVJQK010000029.1:0-10535 GCA_963651795.1 Erysipelotrichaceae bacterium
GTGCATAGTGCATAGGAAATATAGGTGTGCCCTTCGGGCACAATCCTGTCTTATGCCGGCGGAGCCGGCGAGCGAGCGCAGCGAGCGATTACAACATAATCGTCGGCGCAAGCCGACACCGCTAAAGCGCACGGCCCACGGCGCACGGCGCATAGCTTTATCGAAATGGTGCACAAAAGTTTGTTTCCATATGTTTCATAATAACCACAGGGGAGGAATCAGAATGAAAGAGTATGTACCTTTTAAATCCGGCAAGGTGCGGGAATTGTACGACATCGGCGATGCACTGGTGATGGTGTGCACGGATCGCATTTCCGCATTCGACAAAATTTTGGAGGATCCGATTCCGCGCAAGGGCGAAGTCCTGAACCGGATGAGCGAATTTTGGTTTGATTTCACAAAGGATATCGTGCCGAATCATCTGATTTCCATTGATACGGCCGACATGCCGGAATTTTTCCAAACGGCGGAATTCGCCGGCCGCAGCATGAAGACGAAGAAACTGGACATGATTCCGGTCGAATGCATCGTCCGCGGCTACATCACGGGAAGCGGCTGGGAAAATTATCGGGAAACGGGCAAAGTTTGCGGCATTACGCTTCCGGAAGGACTCAAAGAATGCCAGAAACTTCCGCAGCCGATTTTCACGCCGTCCACGAAAGCGCCGATCGGCGAGCACGATATGAATATTTCCGTCGAAGAAGGCGCCGCATGGGTCGAAAAATTCTTCCCGGGAAAAGGCAAAGAATACATGGACGAACTCGCGCGCCTGACGCTTGCCCTCTATGAAAAATGCGCGGCGTATGCGCTCGAAAAAGGCATCATCATCGCCGATACGAAATTTGAATTCGGCCTCAACGAAAAAGGCGAAATCGTCCTGGGCGATGAAATGCTCACGCCCGACAATTCCCGTTTCTGGCCGCTTGCCGGATACGAAGCGGGCCACGGCCAGCCGTCCTACGATAAACAATTTGTCCGCGATTACCTGCATGCGAATCCGGGCGACAGCATTCCGCAGGACATCACCGATAAGACCATCGGCAAATATATCGAAGCCTACGAAGTCCTCACCGGACGGAAATTTTAAAGGGAGAATCCGACCATGATTCCGAAAGCGACTACGGTTTACGACGATAAGCCGCATGAAGAATGCGGGATATTCGGCATTTTGGATCCGGAGCGACAAGCGGCACCGGAAGTCTATTACGGACTTTTCTCGCTGCAGCATCGCGGTCAGGAAAGTGCCGGCATGACGATCACCGACGGCGAAGTGATGGAAACGACGCGCGCGATGGGTCTTGTGACGGAAGTTTTCCGCGACCTGCCGCCGCGCGAAGGCCACATCGGCATCGGCCACGTCCGCTACAGCACGACCGGTTCTTCTATTCCGAGCAATATTCAGCCGCTTCAGGTCGAATGCGAAGAAGGACCGCTCGCCTTGGCGCACAACGGCAACCTCATCAATACGCCCAAACTTCGTCGGGATCTTCTTCTGGACGGCGCCGATTTCCAGACAACGATGGATACGGAAATCATCGTGAAACTCATCGCGCGTTCCCGTAAAGTTTCCGTCGAAGAAAAAATGAAAGAAGTCATGGGGCTGCTTCAAGGCGCGTACGCACTGGTCGCCTGCTCCAATACGGCTATTTACGGCGTGCGCGATCCTTTCGGCTATCGCCCGCTTTGCATCGGAAAGACGGAAACGGGATACGTCCTCGCTTCGGAAACGGTGGCTTTCGACGCGATTGACGCCGAATTCGTGAGAGACGTCCTCCCGGGAGAAATCGTGACGATTACGAAAGACGGCATTGCGAGTACGATGTACGAACCGGCCGTTTCCCATACGCGCGCGATTTGCTCTTTCGAATACATTTATTTCGCCCGCCCCGATTCGATTATGAATGGGCAGAGCATTTACGAAGCGCGCCTCGATATGGGTCGTGCGCTCTGGGAAGAAACACATTGCGACGGCGATGTCGTCATGAGCGTGCCGGATTCCGGAAACGTGGCGGCGCTCGGCTATTCGCGCGCATCGGGCATTCCGTACGCGGAAGGTCTTTTGAAAAATAAATACATGGGACGCACCTTCATTCAGCCGGGGCAGAAGCAGCGCGAACGCGCCGTGCGGATGAAACTCAATCCCATCTCCGCCAATGTGAAAGATAAACGCATTATTTTGATCGACGATTCGATTGTCCGCGGGACGACGAGCGGAATTATCATCCGGCTTCTCCGCCAGGCGGGCGCGAAAGAAATTCATCTTCTCATTTCGTCGCCGCCGGTCAAATATCCGTGTTTCTTCGGAATCGATACGGCGGAGCGCAAGCAGCTGATCGCGGCCAAGCACAGCGAAGCGGAAATTTGCGAAATCATCGGCGCCGACAGTTTGCATTTCCTGTCGCAGGAAGGCCTCGCCGGGGCGATTTCGAAATTGCCGGAAAAAGATCTCTGTTTCGCCTGTTTCGACGGGAATTATAAAGAAAAGCTTCCGGAAAGCATGGAAGCGCGTGTAGAGTAAAGGAGGCGCCATGACAGAACAAAAGAAAGGACTCACATATGCCGATGCCGGTGTCGATATCGATGCCGGGGAGCGCGAAGTCGAGCTGATTAAAGACCGTGTGAAAGCGACGTACACGGAAGGCGTCTTGGGTGATTTGGGCGGCTTCGGCGGACTCTTTTCGCTCGCGCACATCCAAATGGAAGAACCGATTTTGGTTTCCGGGACGGACGGTGTCGGGACGAAACTGCGCCTGGCGATCGACATGGGCATTCACGACACGGTCGGACAGGATTGCGTCGCGATGAGCGTAAATGACGTGCTCGTGCAGGGCGCGCGTCCGCTTTTCTTCCTCGATTACATTGCGACGGGGAAACTTCTTCCCGAGCTCATGGCCGATATCGTCGGCGGCGTCGCGAAAGCCTGCATCGAATCGGGCTGCGCGCTCCTGGGCGGGGAAACGGCGGAAATGGCCGGTTTCTACGGCGCGGGCGATTACGATATCGCGGGCTTTGCCGTCGGGATTGTCGATAAAAAGAATCTCATCACGGGTGAAACGATTGCGCCCGGTGATGTCATTTTGGGCCTGCCGTCGACGGGCGTCCATTCGAACGGATATTCGCTCGTGCGCCGGATTGTGGCCGACAACAAATTGGATTTGAAGGAAACGTACGGCGATATGGGGAAACCGCTCGGCGAAGTGCTTTTGACGCCGACGCGGCTTTATCCGAAAGTCGTGCTTCCCGTCATGGACAATGTTTCCTTAAAAGGGCTCGTCCACATCACGGGCGGCGGTTTCTACGATAATATTCCGCGCGTGCTGCCGGAAAATACGCGCGCCGTCATCGATGCGGATGCGTGGCCGCTCCTTCCGATTTTCCCGTTCCTCATGAAAGAGGGCGGTGTCGCGCCGCGGGAAATGTATCGGACTTTCAATTGCGGGATCGGGATGCTTCTCATTCTCGCGAAGGAAGATGCGGAAAAAGCGAAGGAAATTCTCAAAGGAAACGGGGAAGCGGTCTACGAAATCGGACATATCGAGGAAGGGCCGCACGATGTCGTCGTGACCGGAGGGCTTTTCCATGAATAAGAAAATTTTGATTTTTGCGTCGGGCCGCGGCTCGAATGCGGAAGCGTTGCACGAAGCGACGGTGAAAGGCGAAATCGCGGGTGAAATCATCGGCGTGATTTGCGATCACAAAGAAGCGAAAGTATTGGAACGTGCGGCGCGCTGGGATGTGCCGGCGGTCATTATCGAGAAAAAAGATTTCCCGACAAAAGAACT
This sequence comes from Erysipelotrichaceae bacterium, assembly GCA_963651795.1. Classification (GTDB taxonomy): domain Bacteria; phylum Bacillota; class Negativicutes; order Veillonellales; family Dialisteraceae; genus UBA1822. Next base: position 3,783 of record CAVJQK010000029.1, read on the forward strand.
TTTCGATGAAGCGATTTTGAAGGTGGCGAAAGAATTCGCGCCGGATCTCATTTGCCTCGCGGGCTATATGCGGATTTGCGCGCCGAATTTAATCGATGCGTTTCCGAATCGGATTCTGAATATTCATCCGGCACTCTTGCCGTCGTTCCGCGGGCTTCACGCGCAGCGGCAGGCGGTGGAAGCGGGGGTAAAGGTCGCCGGCTGCACGGTGCATTTCGTGGGCAAGGGTTTGGATGACGGCCCCATCATCGCGCAAGTCGCTGTCCCGGTCTACGATGACGACACGGAAGACACGCTCGCCGATCGTATCATCGAGCAGGAACATCCCGCCTACGTCCGCGCGGTCGGAGATTTCTGCGCCGACAAATTGATTGTAGAAGGAAATAAAGTATTCAAGAAAAAATAAAATCGGTGATGAGTAAAGAGTGAAGAGGGAAGAGGGAAGAGATTGCGAGCGAAGCGAGCGATTATAAAAATGCGCGCGCAGCGCACCTCTTAAAGCTCCTAGCTCCCGGCTCCCGGCTCCCGGTATCAGCTCAAATGCTACACAAACTAAATCGGTAATATCGATATATATTTCCCAAAGGAGGTACATTATGGCAATAAAAAGAGCATTGATCAGCGTGTCCGATAAAACGGGCGTGGTGGAATTCGCCAAAGCTTTGCACGAGCTCGGCGTGGAAATCGTTTCCACGGGCGGCACAATGAAAGCAATCGCCGATGCCGGCGTCCCGGTGATGTCCGTTTCCGATGTGACGGGGTTCCCGGAAATGATGGACGGGCGCGTGAAGACGCTGCATCCGAAAATTCACGGCGGCATTCTTTCCATTCGCGATAATCCGGAGCACGTCGCCGCGATGGAAGAGCACGGCATTACGCCGATTGACCTCGTGTGCGTCAATTTGTATCCGTTCCGGGAAACAATTGCGAAACCCGGCGTCACGATGGCCGAAGCCATTGAAAACATCGATATCGGCGGGCCGTCCATGGTGCGTGCGGCGGCGAAGAATTACAAATACGTCGCGATCGTCGTCGATCCGGCGCAATACGGCGAAATCATCGAACGCATTAAAGCGGGCACGATGGATGAAGAATTCCGCCTCTCCCTTTCGCAAAAAGCGTATCTCCACACGGGGCTCTACGATTGCGCAATCGCCGATTTTCTCGCGAAAAAAGTTTCCGAGAGCGAAAACGGAATGCCCGATGTGCTCGCGCATGCGTACACGAAAATTCAGGAACTTCGCTATGGCGAAAATCCGCATCAGAAAGCGGCGTTCTATAAAGATCCGGAAGCGACGGGCGGCATTGCGGCGGCGCGCCAGCTTCACGGGAAAGAACTTTCCTACAACAATATCGTCGATATGGAAGCGGCGTGGGATCTCGCGTCCGAATGGAAGGACGTGCCGGCCTGCGTCATTGTGAAACATACGAATCCGTGCGGCACGGCTTTGGGCGCGACGCCCGCGGATGCTTTCAAGCGCGCTTTTGACGCGGACAGCAAATCGGCATTCGGCGGGATCGTCGCGATGAACCGTGAATGTGATAAGGAAACGGCCGAAGCGATGGCTCCGATTTTCTTCGAAGTCGTCATGGCGCCGTCCTTCTCGGCCGAAGCGCTCGCCGTTTTGGAAACGAAGAAAAATATTCGCTTGATCGAAGTCCCGGCGGTCACCGTACCGGAACTCCAGCTGAAAAAAGTTTCCGGCGGACTTCTCGTTCAGACACCGGACGACAGCGCGGAAACGAGAAAAGATTGCAAAGTCGTCACGAAACGCGCTCCGACGGAAGAAGAATGGGCCGCGATGGAATTTGCGTGGAAAATCGTGAAGCACGTGAAATCGAATGCCATCGTCATCACCGGCAAAGACGTCACGTACGGCGTCGGCGCGGGTCAGATGAATCGCGTGGGCTCGGCGGAAATTGCGATTGCCGAAGCCGGCGAAAAAGTAAAAGGCGCCGTTATGAGCTCCGATGCGTTCTTCCCCTTCGGCGACACGATTGAAGCGGCGGGCAAAGCCGGCATCACGGCGGTCATCCAGCCGGGCGGCTCCATCCGCGACGCGGAATCGATTGAAATGGCCGATAAATACGGCATCGCCATGGTCTTCACCGGCTGCCGTCATTTCCGCCACGGTTAAGGAGGAATCATGAAAATTCTCGTCATCGGAAGCGGCGGCCGCGAGCATGCGCTCTGCCGGAAACTGTCCGAAAGCGCGGATGTGGAGCGCGTGTACGTCATCCCCGGAAATGACGGCATGGAAGACGTCGCGACGCCCGTTTCCGTCAAAAGCGATGAAGATAAATCGGAATTCGCGCGCCTCATGCAAATCGATCTCACGGTCGCCGGCCCGGAAACGGTGCTGACGGAAGGCCTGGCGGATAAATTTGCGGAAGCGGGACTCGCGTTCTTCGGCCCGTCGGCGGCGGCCGCGCGCATCGAAGGCTCGAAACAATTCGCGAAAGCGCTCATGAAAAAATACAATATTCCGACTGCGGCGTACGAGACGTTCTCCGATAAAGCGGCGGCGCTCGCCTATGTGGAAACGCAGAAATTCCCGCTCGTCATCAAAGCGGACGGCCTGGCCGCGGGCAAAGGCGTCATCATTGCGCAAAATCTCGCCGAAGCGAAAGAAACGATCGAAGATATGATGGGAAACGGCGCGTTCGGCGGCGCGGGAGAAACGGTCGTCATCGAAGAATTCATGGAAGGCGAAGAGGCGAGCGTCCTCGCGTTCTGTGATGGAAAAACGATTATCCCGATGATTTCTTCTCAGGATCACAAACGCATTTTCGACAATGACGAAGGCCCGAATACCGGCGGCATGGGAGCGTACGCGCCCGCGCCGATCATGACGGACGAACTCATGCAAAAAGTGCGCGAAAAAGTATTGGAACCGGCGGCGGCGGGTATGGCGGCCGAAGGCTATCCTTTCGTCGGTTGCCTTTACGCGGGTCTTATGATCTCGGGCGGCGAGCCGCGCGTCGTGGAATTCAATTGCCGATTCGGCGATCCGGAAACGGAAGTCGTGCTGCCGATGCTGGAAAGCGATCTGGCGCAAATTATGCTGCATTGCGTGAACGGCACGCTTTCCGAAGCGGACATTCGCTGGAAAAAAGGGTATGCCGTCGACGTCGTGCTGGCGTCCGCGGGCTATCCGGCGGGTCATTCGTCGGGCGACGTCATTTCCGGATTGGAAAAAGCGGAAGAAAAAGGATGTTTCCTCTTCCACGCCGGCACGAAAAAAGAAAACGGAAACTTCGTCACGTCGGGCGGCCGCGTTTTAAACGTTGTCGCGCGCGGCGAAACGCTTCGCGAAGCGAGAGACAAAGCCTACGCGGGCGTTTCCGAAATTTCCTTCGAAGGCATGCAATACCGTCACGACATAGCGGCAAGAGGCCTGGCACATTTGGGGGAATAAGATTTTTTGAGAATAAGGTAGGTGTCTTTTAGGGGCGCCTGCCTTTTTTATTGGGCATGTGGCATGGGGCAGGAGGCATGAGATTCAGGATGCGCTGCGCGCATATTCCTGTTTTATGCCGGCAAAGCCGCCAAGGCGCGAAGCGCCGATTATAAAAATCGTCGGCGTAAGCCGACACCTATAGCTCATGCCCCATCCCGCATGCCTCATGCCTGCTTTTATCATAGAAAAAAAGTATATGCGAAAATAAAAAATTTTATCTTGACAAATGCCGGGGGTGGTTTAGTATAGATAGATAGACAAGAGAGGAGGTTTGGTTATGGCGGAAGAAATCGGAGTGTGTGCTGTTTGCGGGAAAAAATTTACGAAGAAAAATTCACGGCAGAAATATTGTTCGTCGGAATGTTCCCGATATGCGGTACGACATAACCGGACGAAACATGAGGAAAATCCGGGCGGGGAAGTCATCCGGACATTTCTTTGCCGGCGGTGCAAGACGGAAGTCGTCGTCACGGATCCGCAGGATAAGCGCTTGAAATTCTGTTCGCAGCGCTGCGAAAAATTGTATTGGAAACATCCGGAGAAAGCAAAAGTGACATTCGTGGCGCGGACGTTTCAATGCAAGGGCTGCGGAAAAATCGTCGAGATTACAAATGCGTTCGACCGGCGGCATACCTTTTGCTCGAAAGCCTGCCAAATGCGGTATCACGCCAGAATGGTGACGAAGAAACGCGCGGAAGAAGAGGGCGAAAAAACATTCATTTGCGAAGAATGCAAAAAGCTCGTGAAAATCGAAGGCGTCGGCGATCGGCGGAGAAAATTCTGCTCGGCGGAATGCCGGCAACGCCATCATGCTCATCTGGCGGCTCTGAAAAAAGCCGCATTGAAAGGCATAGAAAGTTAAAGGAATGACGAAACTGAAAATCGCCGTGAGCAAAGCGGCGTCTCATAATATGGCGGAAACGGCTGCACGGGACATCGTTTCCGCCGATGCGACGGATTTTACGGATGTCGCCGCGCTCATCCTCGCCGAGGGAGAGACGGACATTCCGGAAGCGGCTGTCGCATTCGGCATTCCCGTCATTCATACGCCGGAAACGGCGGAACATATCGAAGCGGCAGCCGCCGAATACGAGCGGCGTTTTCTGCCGTCTTTTTTTCGTGATTTGAAAATTTACGCGGAAAGCGGATACGCGGAATTCGATTGCCCTGGGCATCAGGGCGGCGATTTTTTCCGAAAACATCCCGCCGGCCGCACATTCACGGATTTCTTCGGCGATAATCTTTTCCGCGCGGATTTGTGCAACGCGGACGTCGCGATGGGGGATCTTCTCATTCACGAAGGGCCGGCGCTCGCGGCGCAAAAACATGCGGCGCAAGTGTTCCGGGCGGATAAAACCTATTTCGTCCTGGGCGGCACGTCCGCGTCGAATAAAGTCGTGACGGGCGCCGTGCTGACGCCGGGCGACATCGTTCTCTTCGACAGAAACAATCATAAATCCGTCTTCGCCGGCGCGCTCCTTTTGGCCGGGGCGACGCCCGTCTATTTGGAAACGACGCGAAATCCCTACGGCTCCATCGGCGGCATTCCGGAAGATGCATTCTCGGAAACGAAAATTCGCGCGGCGATTGCGAAAATCGATCCCGAAAAAGCAAAAGCGCCGCGCCCGATTCGCCTCGCGGTCATCCAGCTTGCGACCTACGACGGCTGCATGTACAACGCGAAATACGTCATCGGAAAAATCGGACATTTGTGCGATTACATTTTCTTCGATTCCGCGTGGGCGGGCTACGAAGAATTTATTCCGATGCTTAAAGACGCGAGCCCGCTTCTCGGCGAATATACCGCGGACGATCCCGGCATTTTCGTCAGCCAATCCGTCCACAAGCAGCAGGCCGGTTTCTCTCAAACTTCGCAAATTCATAAAAAAGACGCGCACATCAAAGGGCAGACTCGCTACGTGCCGCATGCGCGTGTGAATAACGCTTTCATGCTCCACGCGTCGACCTCGCCTTTTTATCCGCTTTTTGCGGCGCTCGACGTCAATGCGAAAATACACGAAGGCGCGGCGGGAGAATTTTTGTGGTATCGGGCTCTTTCGCTCGCCGTGGAAACGAGGAAAGAATTGCTCCGCCGCCTGCATCACATGCGTCCCTTCGTGCCGCCTCTCGTGCGCGGCGCGCCGTGGGAAGAGGGCGACACGGAAGAAATGACGCGGGACATTTCCTATTGGGCGCTCGAAAAAGACGCTGCGTGGCACGGCTATCGCGGCTTCGGCGAAAAGCAATACGTCATCGATCCGATGAAACTTCTCCTCGTGACGGAAGGAATTTCGGCGGAAACGGGCGCATATGAAACTTTCGGTATTCCGGGCGCCGTCTTGGCGGCGTTTCTTCGCGAGCGCGGCATCATTTGTGAAAAATGCGATTTGAACGATATTCTGTTTTTGCTGACGCCCGCGGAAACGGAAGAAAAAATGAAACGGCTCATTGAGGCGCTCGTTTCCTTTGAAACATTTTTGGATGATGATGCGAAACTTTGCGATGCGATTTCCGGATTGGCGCACGCGTATGAGACGCGTTACGAAAATTACACGCTTCGCCGGCTTTGCGCGGAGATGCACGAATTTTATAAAGAGAGAAATGTTTCCTCGCTGCAGAAACAATTATTTCAAAAAGAATATTTTCCGGAAGCGGCGATGCATCCGAAAGACGCGAATGTCGCGCACATGCGGGGGCGCGCGGTGCTCACGGATTTGGCGGAAGCGGAAGGAAAAATCGCGGCTGAAGGCGCGCTCCCGTATCCGCCCGGCGTCCTCTGCGTCTATCCGGGCGAACGCTGGACGAAGACGGCCGTTTCCTATTTCCTCGCGCTCTCCGAAAGCGCAAACCGCTTCCCGGGATTTTCTCCGGAGCTGCAGGGAGTGTATATGAAGGGGGAGGAAGGGAAGAAACGGATTTATGCATATGTGGTGAGGGAAGAGTAAAGAGGGAAGAGGAAAGAGGCGCGCGCGGCTTTGTGTAATATTTGTGCGCGAGACGTCAGACTGTGAGATTGTCAGACGTCAGACTTTTAATCGGAGCGCTGCGCGGCATTTTTGTAATCGCTCGCTTCGCTCGCTCGCCGGCTGCGCCGGCATAAGACAGGATTCGTCGCGAAGCGACACCTCTTGGCTATGCACTATGCACTATGCACTATGCACTTTTACAACAGGAATCGTCGCCGAAGGCGACACCTGAATCTCATGCCCCATGCCCCATGCCTCATGCCTTTTATTTAAATTGACAATAAAACGCTATTTTTATATAATAATTCAATATCGGCGCACGCGGT
>CAVJQK010000030.1:0-10379 GCA_963651795.1 Erysipelotrichaceae bacterium
TTCACTAATCGAAAGGAAACGGTACCGGAGCCCGCTACGTATCGCGGGAGCTCTTTACTACGTTTCTATTATATAATACATGTTTTATGTTTGTCAAGTATGCACAACCGAAATTTTTCCACGCAAAAAGTGCAGGCCCGAAAACCTGCACTCTTCGTATGCCGATCAATGAACCGACGCCGTCTTTTGTACCGTATCCGATAATGCCAGCTTTTTCATAATCTGCGCAATTTGTGCCTTCATTTGCGCATTTTCCGTGCGAATCTGATCGTTATCCGCCTTCATTTGCGCGTTTTCATTGCGGAGGCGATTCACTTCCGCCGCAAGCTCCGCATTGGAAGCATTCGGCGCAAAATTCTCGCCGCGGTGTCCGAGCTTGAAAGAAACGCCGGCGCCGAACATCGGATCTCCGTTTCCCATAGTGCTCGCAACGGTCAATGTCGTATCCGCATTGGGTTTATAAAAAGCACCCAGAGCTCCGGCATTGGCATTCTTATAATGCCCGTAGCCGACGGCAAAATTCCATTTATTCGCCGGATCGAAACCTTCCGGATGGAGCATCGCCAAAGCCGCCGCCCCGGCACCGACTTTATTGATCTGACCATCCAAATCGCTCATCCCGTTATCCAACTTTTCATTCACAAATTCTTTCAATTGTTTCACATTGACGGCATCATTTTCATCCTTACCTTCTGCGATATTCGTGAGACGGGCGAAGTTGTCGGAATCGTAAGTACCGTCCTCATATCCGAGCGGATCGCCGCGTTTATGCCCGAAGGAAACGGTACCCGTCTCGGTCGAAACCGCTTGATATCCAACGGCCGTCGCGCATTTGGCTCCGGTATAGGAATTAAAACCGATTGCGGAAGAATAATCTCCCGATGCCCGATTATAATATCCAATAGCGGACGCCCTATTTCCGGTTGCCGTATTATCTACTCCTACTGCGGAAGAATAATTTCCCGATGCCTTGTTACCGGTGCCGACAGCCACAGCACCTTCAGCGTCTGTGCTACTACCGAAACCGGCAGCCATAGCATATATTCCGGATGCAGTATTATCAAATCCGAAAGCAGTCGACGCAAAATCATTTGCTTTACTACCAATCCCGACAGCGATTGCATATTTATCATTTGCGCCGGCGCCCGCCCCAATCGCAACAGTATTTTGATGCAAATAATTGTATACATCCTGTCCGGTAACAAGATTAGAATTTTCCTTTCCCACGTTCCCGGTCACCGGCGAAATCGTTGCGACACCATTTTCCGTTGTTACCGTCAGAACATTTGTATTTGTACTTGTAATGCTTGAAATCGCATCCGCCATAACAGTGGACACACCAAAAGTGCTGAACCCACAGAGAACCGAAAACGCGAAAGATGCACGCACGAAAAATTTTTGCTTTATTTTCATTATATTTCTCCTTTTTTCTGAAAAAATATATTAATCCCTCTAAATTTTTAATATGATACCCCTGTCAAAAAGTCAAGAAAAAGTTTTTTATAGGTTATGACAAATTATTTTATAGCGCCACTTTGCGCTTTGCGCAATAAAAAAATGCGGCGAAGCCGCCACCTGCTAAAATTCCTTTCCTCTTCCCACTTTCCCCTTCCCTCTTTCAATAATAGCGAATCAGATTCTCCCGGAACATATATGCACAAAAAAAGCACAGCCGCAGCTGTGCCTTTTCGCAAATTATTTCTTCTTTTTGTTGACTGCTTCTTTGAGCTTCTTGCTGCTCTTGAAAGCGGCCGCTTTGGAAGCCGGGATTTTAATTTTCTTCTTCGTACGCGGATTCTGGCCGACTCTGGCTTTGCGTGTATGAACTTCGAAAGTACCGAAGCCGATGATCTGGACCTTATTGCCTTTGGCAAGCTGATCCGTAATGATTTCCACTACGGCTTTGAATGCCTTTTCGGCGTCTTTCTTGGTCAGTTCCGTACTGCGAGCCACTTCGCTGATGAGTTCTGTCTTGTTCATTAATACATCCTCCTTTTACTTAGCAGGCGATTCCTGCTGCATCCTATGTGCGCCGGAAGCAATCTCATTTTCCATCTCTTGCAGCATAGCCTCCGTAATTTGTGTTACAGGCTTCCCTGCCGCCCGGAAACGGTCTTCCAGCTCACCGAAACGCTTTGCATAAAGATGATTGTAACGATGCAAAGCAGACTCCGGATCAATGCCATGGGCACGAATGAAACGTACCGTTTCGAAAAGCATATACCCCAAGAGGCATTCCCGCTCTTCCGATGTCTCGCATTTTACCGCCTGCTCTTTCGCATGAAGAAAAGATTCCGAAACATCGATAAGCTTACTTTTCGCATTTGCATGACACATAGAATCCACTCTGGTTTGCATTATACACGCATAAAGCAAACTTGGCAAGCTTTTCGGCACGCCGGACAGCAAATGTTCGCGCTTTTTTGCCGAAAACTTACGTTGCTCCCAGGTGTCGGCCCCGTTTTCGGCCTCTATTTCATCGGCCGTATCGAAAACGAAAGGATGCCTTTCAATCATTTTATCGGCAATACCGCGCGCCACGTCATCCATGGTGAATTCCCCGTTTTCCGCGGCAATTTGCGCATGAAACACGATTTGATACAACACGTCGCCCAATTCTTCGCACAGATTATCCATGTCATTTTCTTCTATGGCATCGACGACTTCATAGGCTTCCCGCAGCATGTACGTGCGAAGGGAGTCGTGATCCTGCGCTTTATCCCAGGGACAGCCGTCCGGCGCCCGCAGCGCTTTCATGACCCGCAGCAATTTGACGAAACCGGCCGTTTCCTCTGTTTCCTCCATTTCCTTATTCGGCATATTATTTCCCCCACAGACTCAGTTTCCGGACGATACGCGACAATTTGGAGCCTATTTTCGGAAGAGATTCCACATCGTCTGCTTTCACGGTCCCCGTCAGGACAATGGAAACGGCATAGACGAGAATGCCGACGAGGATGGAAACGAGCGTTGCAAGCGTGTTGCTATGAATAACGGGAAACAGTGCCCAATATGTGGCGTAAACGGCGGCGCCCATAATGCCGGCGGAAATAAAGCAGCGAATCGTATGCCCCATCTCCATCTTATAATGCATGTATTTGTAGAGGAAAAACAGATTGAGCAAAGCCGCAACGCCGAAATCGGCATTTGTCGCCCAAGCGGCGCCCAAAACGCCCCACGACGGAAGCGCGGTCAAATTCCACGAAAGGAAAATTTTCACGACGGCGGAAGCCACCATATTGATAAAAGGAATCGCCGTTTTCCCCATTCCCTGCAGGACGCCCGTCGTCACTTGCTGGACGCCCAGCAAAAAGACGCCGAAGCTCATGACGCCGATACAGGGACCGGCATCGGGAATAGCGTACAGCATCGCGGAAATCGGCGTCGCAATGACGCACATCCCCACAAAAGACGGCACCGTGATAATATTCGCAAGCCGCATGGCCAGTTTCGTGCGCTTTTCAATAATATCATGGTCCCCTTTCGCCATCGCTTCGGAAACGAGCGGCACAAGACTGGCGGCCAAAGACGCCGTCAAAATCGTCGGCATATTGACGAGCGCCGTCGCCATACCGGTGAGATAGCCGAAAAGAGTCGTCGCTTCTTCCACGGCAAATCCGGCGACTTCAAGCCGTCTCGGCACGATGAATAAATCGATATTGGAAACGATCGGAAGCATGATGTTCGCCAGGGAAACGGGCACCGCGAGGACGAGCAGACGTTTAATGATTTTCCACGTGGAATCCGGGATAATATCTCGATTCCGATTTTCGTACATTTCCTTTCGCCAGGAACGATTTTGCACGTAGAACCAAATCAATACGAGAATAGCGACAAAAGCGCCCGGAGCGGCCCCGAAGGTGGCGCCCGCCGCACCGTATTCCAGCCCGTATTTCATTAAAAAGACGGCAAGCCCGATCATCGTCGCCACGCGGACAAGCTGCTCGATGATTTGGGAAACGGCCGTCGGCGTCATGCTCTGCAAACCTTGGAAATATCCGCGAAGCGTCGCGAGCACGGTCGCCAAAAGAACCGCAGGAGCCAGCGCCAAAAGCGACCAATACGCACGGGGATCCGTCACGATATGCGTTTCTATGAGCCATCCGGCGCCGAAATATAAAAGGGCGCTGAATAGCAGTCCCGTAAATGTCAGCGCCAGCAGTGAAATGCGGAAGACGCGCTGCCCGCCCAAATAATCGCGGACGGCATTTTTCTCGGCGACCATAATCGAAATGGCGACGGGAAGTCCGGCCGAGGAAACGGCGAGACACAACAAATAAATCGGATACGCCATCTGATACAGCCCAATCCCTTCCCCGCCGAGTAAGCGCGAAAGATAAATGCGGCTGCCCGCACCGATAAATTTGACGATAATCCCGGCAATTGTCAGAATCATCGCACCCTGAACAAATGTATTTTTTCTCATTTTCACCCGAATTAAAAAATTAAGAAACGAAAAAAGAAACCGGTTCCGGCGGCGCAAAAAGCTCACGCTCATCCGCCGTGTTTTTCACTATTTTCTCGAACAGCCGTCAAAAAATCATAGAGCCACTTTTGTAAATCGCCCGTAATCGACGCTTTTGACATTGTAACACGGAGCGGCGATTGTGGCAAAATATGTATTTTATATAAAAATTCGGGCGGAAGCTCCATGACGTGGAAATTTTTGAGCGGTTCCTCATCCGCCCATGTCATCATGACCGATTCTCCCTCGGACACGATACTCCCGATACCGAGATGTTGCGCCAAAACGCGAAGCCTTGCCACGGCAAATAATTTTTCCGCCGGCACGGACGGCGTCCCGAAACGATCGATGACCTCATCCAGTAAATCCCGCAATTCGGCCTGTGTGGAAACATCCGCCAGCCGCCTGTAAATTTCAATCTTAAGCTCCGGCTTTTTGATATACGCATCATCCAAATACGCATCTCCCGTAAATTCGATACGCGTACGGGGAAGCGATTTCGGAAGCGGCTCTCCCGCGCGCTCCGCTTTGAGTTTCCGAATGGCCGCATCCAACATCGTGCAATAGGTCGCAAAACCGACAGCCGCAATATTTCCGTGCTGTGCCGAGCCCAAAAGATTTCCCGCGCCGCGAATTTCCAAATCTCGCATGGCAATTTTGAAACCGGCGCCGAGCTCGGTAAATTCACGAATTGTATTCAGCCGCTTTTCGGCGACTTCCGTTAAAATTTTCCCACGCCGATAGAAGAAATACGCACGTGCGATTTTATCGGAACGCCCCACGCGCCCGCGCATTTGATAAAGCTGCGAAAGCCCCATGCGATCGGCATCGTATACAATCATCGTATTCGCATTAGGCTGATCCACGCCGTTTTCCACAATCGTCGTGCACAGAAGCACATCGTATTTCCCTCGAAAGAAATCGATCATGACCTGTTCCAACGAATCGCCGGTCATCCGCCCGTGTGCGACACCGATGGAAACGGTTTCCGGCAAAATCAGCCGCAAATGAGACGCCATCGCGTCCAGCGTATCTATGCGATTATAAATGAAATACGTTTGGCCGCCGCGCTCTTTTTCGCGCAAAATCGCCTCTTTCACAATTTCGTCGTCATATTCCGTCACATACGTCTGAATGGCGTGGCGATTGGCCGGCGGCTGCGTGATGGTTGCCATATCGCGCACACCGGTGAGACTCATGTGGAGCGTGCGGGGAATCGGAGTCGCGGAAAGCGTCAAAATATCAATGCCGCTCTCTCTCGATTTCCATTTTTCTTTTTGCGCCACACCGAAACGCTGCTCTTCATCCACGACGAGAAGCCCTAATTTGGCGCTTTTAATCTGTTTCGACAAAATCGCATGCGTCCCGATGAGCACATCGATTTGCCCCATCGCAAAACCGTTCAAAATTTCTTTTTTCTCTTTGGGCGTGACGAAACGATTGAGGCAGCGGACAGTAATACCGAAACGCTCCATGCGCTCCGAAAATGTATTGAAATGCTGCTGCGTCAGAACCGTTGTCGGCGCCATCACGATGGATTGATACCCGCTCATCACGCATTTGAAAACGGCCCGCATGGCGACTTCCGTTTTCCCGAATCCGACGTCTCCGCAAAGAAGCATGTCCATCGGTTCCGATTTTTCCATGGCACGCTTGATTTTTTCAATCGCATCCGCCTGATCCGGCGTTTCCACATACGGAAACGAATCTTCGAATTCGAGCTGCTCTTCCGTATCCGGCAAAAAAGCGATGCCGGGCGTGATTTCCCGCTTGGCGTAAATGTCCAAAAGTTTTTCGGCCATGTCTTCAATGGATTTTTTGGCGCGGTTGCGGACTTTTTCCCATTGCACGCCACCCATTTTGGATAAAGCCGGCGACGTCCCCTCCGGACCGATATATTTTTCAAGCGACGTGATTTTTTCCATCGGCAGATACAATTTATCGCCGTCGGCATATTGTATCGTCATATAATCCCGATGAATCCCGTCAAGCTCGATTGTTTTCAGTCCGAGATACCGCCCGATGCCGTGCACGCGCTGCACGACGTAATCGCCCTCCTCCAATTCGGAAAAGAAACGAAGCGGTTTTCCGTGACTGCTTTTTTGTAATTTTCGCTGAATTTTGGAACGTCCCAAAAGATCGCCCGCGGCAAAAACCGCCGTTTTGAGCGGTCGATACAGGAAACCTTTCCCGATGAGACCGGAAACCAATTTTACGGCATTCGGCGACTCCTCTTCCGCGACGGATAATCCTTCCGCACGAAGATAGCGCCCGATTTCCTTTTTTTCGGAATCATTCGGGACGACGACGGAAACCTGCCACCCGTCCCGAAGCATGATTTTAACTTCTTCGGCAAATAAAGAAAATTGCCGCTGATACTCGGTCGCCGTTTCCCCTTCCCATGTATGGACGCCGACTTTTTTAAATTCCGGAAATGAACGATGCAAAGAAGAAAAAACGAGCGCGCGAGGCGACGACTTCGTCAAATCTTGCCAAGATCCTACAAGCGTGCGGTTTCCTTTTTCTTCCCGCAAAAATTTTTTCTGCTCGGCTTCCGCACGCTGCGGTTCATCGAAAACGACACATCCGTTTCCGACATATTCCGTCAAAAAAGACGTGCCCGATTCGACGGAAACGGGAAATACGGACATTTCTTTGACTTCGCGGACGGAGCGCTGCGTATCTTCATCGAAAATGCGAAGACCGTCAATCACATTATCGAAAAATTCGATGCGATACGGATGTGTATCATTAATGGTGAAAACATCCACGATATCGCCGCGCACGGCAAAATGGCCGGGACGCTCCACCTGCACGGTTCGTTCATACCCGGCTTTCACCAAAGTTTCGATTAAATCGTCCCGCTCGATTGTATCGCCGAAACGGACGGTGCATTGTCCCTGCAAAAATGTTTTCGGATGCGGCAAATATTGCGTCGCTTCCACGGCCGTCGCAAGGATGATGCACGGTTTTTCGGAAACCAATGCCGCCAGCGCGCGCATTCTGCCGCGAAGAGCTTCCGTCCCCGTATGCGTCGCGGAAAAATCCGCCGTTTCCACAATCGGGAACGGTAAAATTTCGACATCGGGCAAAAAGAAACGCAAATCCTGCTCCCGGACGGCAATATCTTTTCGTTCGGGCACAATCATAATCATGGGGCGTTTTTCGAAAACGGACGACAATATCCACGATTTGGCGGCACCGTCGGCACCGCACACCAAAAAGGCGCCGTCTTTTCGAAACGCCGCATGAATCTCCACCGCCAAAGGAGAATGTTTTAACATTTCAGGTAATGCGCTCATTCATTCCCAACTTTCCGAAATCAATTTTACATCGTCTTTATCGTTTAATTCCGAAATTCTTTTTGAAACGGATATGCCGCCGATTTGAAGATTCGGATTGATATCCGCGAGCGGAATCAGGACAAATGCCCTTTCGAGCGCCAGCGGATGCGGAAGACGCAAAAATTCCGTATCGGATGTCACGCCGTTTCCGCAAATCAAATCCAAATCGAGCGTCCGCGGGCCCCATTTTACGAGGCGTTTGCGCCCGCGCTCTTCCTCAATCGCCAATAATTCGCGCAAAAGATTTTCCGGGTTTCCGTCCCATTCGACCGAAAACGCGGCGTTCAGAAATAAATCCTGCTCTGTGTTTCCCCAAGGAATCGTTTCGTAAATATTCGATTTGGCGAGAAGCCGAATGCCGTGTTTTGCAAGCGCCGCCGCCGCATAGCGAAGATGGGCGAGGCGATCTCCCATATTGGACCCGACGGAAATATAATATTCGCTCATCTTTTTCGACTCACCGTGACGGAAACATCGGAAAACGTGCCTTCCATCGGCGCATCCGGTTTGTGCACCGTCGTTTCGATGCCGAGAATTTTCGGAAATATTTCGAGAATCTTGCCGTTGATTTCCCCTGCTAAACGCTCGATGAGATCGAAACGCTCCTCTTCCGCAATACGTTTTACGATTTCAAACACTTTCGCATAATCGACGGTGTCCGCCAAATCGTCCGATTGCGCCGCCGATGCGGCATCGAAGTAGAGTACGCAATCTATAAAAAAACGTTGTCCTTTTTGTTTTTCCTCCGGCAATACGCCGTGATAACCGTAAAAAGACATTCCGGAGAGACAAATTTTGTCCATTTCAGTCACCTATCCCACAATTCCCAAGCATGCAATCCCCCACACAAAGCATTCTTGCAATCATTTTCACATTATGCACGCGCACCATTTCGCAGCCGCACGCCGCACCGACGAGGCATACGGCGCCCGTCCCTTCATCACGTTCTTCCGCCGGAAGTCCCGAAAGTACCTCCCCGATGAAACGTTTTCGAGACGGTGCCAAAAGCATCGGAAACGGAAGTTCCGTCAGCTCCGCAAGGCGTCGCATGATTTCGATATTTTGTTTCGTATTTTTTCCGAAACCGAGCCCCGGATCCAAAATAATATTTTTTTCGGAAACACCGGCCGCGAGAGCGATTTCTATGGATTTCGAAAAATAATCTTTCAATGTTTCCATGATATCGCGCTCGTAAATTTCCTCTTTTTGTTTGTGCATCAAAATCACGGGGACGCCGGCCGCGGCACAGACTTTCGCCATTTCTCCGCCGTCGTACTGAAACCCCCATACATCATTTATGATGTGAGCGCCGGCCGCCAGCGCTTTTTCCGCCGTTTTCCAATGATACGTATCGACGGAAAGCGGTACGGTCGATTCTTTTAAAATGTCCGGGAGAAACGTAAATAAGCGCGCCGTTTCCTCCTCGGCAGAAAGAGCGCGACTTCCGGGGCGCGTGGATTCGGCACCGACGTCGATGAGATCCGCGCCGTCTTCAATCATTTCTTTCAAATGAGCCGTCGCTTTCGGCTCGGTATTCCATCGCCCGCCGTCGGAAAAAGAATCGGGCGTCACATTTAAAATGCCCATGACGAGCGTTTTGCCGCCGGTGCGAAGCGTTTTGCCGTCCGCCCACTCATACTTTCGAATTTCGCGCATAGCATTTCCTTCTTTATCAAGCACAAAAACCTGTCGCGAAAAATTCACGGCAGTTACATTTCTTTATATATCCGAATTATACACCACGCCACCAAACGGCGCACGAAAAAAAAGCAAACAAAAAAAGCGGATAAACCGCTCATTTCGGCTAAGACAGACTGAGGAGTGTCTCTCTCGGCAGTCGGATTGATAATCAGGGAAATAATCATCAATGAGACCCATGGAACTATGTTCACATGCCGCAGCATTTCCTCTGCGTACTGTCATTATATCTGTTTTCAATATCCCTTGTCAAGGAAAAATGAAAAAATTTTTAATCTTATTTTTACCGATTTTTCCCTCTTTCCCCTTTCCCCTTTTCTCTTTCCCATATAAAAAGAGCCGCGGCAAAAATGTCGCAGCTCTTCCGTTTCCTTATTTTTTTATCTCAATTTGCAATCGATTTTTTCGAGTGACGCAATGATATTTTCAATCCACCCATCGACTTCTTTATCGGTGAGCGTTTTCTTCGGATCGCGGAATGCGAGCGAATACGCCATGGATTTCTTTCCTTCCGGCACCTGTTCGCCCTGGTACAAATCGAAGAGCGTCAGCGTTTCCAAATATTCTCCGGCAGCGCCGCGGATAACCGTTTCCAATTCTTCATTCGTCAGCGCTTCGGGGACGAGAATCGCGAGATCCCGCTCACTCGTCGGAAGTTTGGAAATTTTTTGATAATCGGCGCCGTCATTGTAGAATTTTTCAAGCACGGGCACGCTGAAGAGGAATCCGTAAACGGTTTTCTTCACGCCGCATTTTTCGGCCGCCGCCGGATGGAGCTCGCCGAAGGTCGCAATGATTTCACCGTCTTTCACAAATTCCGCCGAGACGCCCGGATGGAAAACGGGATACGTGCTGCGGCGAATGTCGTACTC
>CAVJQK010000031.1:0-10151 GCA_963651795.1 Erysipelotrichaceae bacterium
TCCCGGCTCCCGGCTCCCGGCTCCCGGCTCCCGGCTCCCGGCTCCCGGCTCCCGAACATTGTAATTTCGCTCATTCGGCTCTGCAACTCCTTACTCCGCTTTATTTTTCCGTGCCATGATTTCTTTGATGATTTTTTGGGCGACTTCGGCGACGGGGATGCCGCGTTTCATGCTGGTGACCTGCATTTTGCGGTGGGCTTCTTCTTCGCCGATGCCGTAATAGCTCATGAGAAGGCCTTTCGCGCGGTCGATGATTTTTCGCGCGGCGAGCTCTTGCTCCACTTCACGCGCGTGGCTGATGATGTCCTTTTTGTGGCTGTATTGCCCGACGGCCATTTCAATCGCCGGAAAGAGAACTCTTTCGGAAACGGGTTTCATCACGTAGCCGAATACGAAAGATTCTTTGGCGCGCTCAATCATGTCCTCATCGCCGAAAGCCGTCAGCAGCACGACGGGCGCGATATTGTCATGTGCAATCATTTTCGCGGCCTGGATGCCGTCGAGGCGCGGCATTTGCACATCCAAAATGACGAGATCGGGCTTGTATTTTTTCGTGAGCTCCAGCGCTTCGACGCCGTCTCTTCCGATCCCGACGACTTCGTGCCCGGCATCTTCGAGCATTTCTTTGAGGTCCATGCAGATGAGCGCTTCATCATCCGCAATGACAATGCGATAAGGTTTCATGATACATTCTCCGTTTCAATACAGTGCGACATCAGTGCGAAAGCTATGCGCCGTGCGCCGTGCGGTATGCGCTTTAATAGGTGTGCCCTGCGGGCACGATTTTTTATATGACACCGATACCGCTTCGCTGATCGGTGAAAGGTGTCGCCTTGCGGCGACGATTCCTGTTTTATGCCGGCGAAGCCGGCGAGCGAGCAAAGCGAGCGATTATATAAAATGCCGCGCAGCGCTCCGCTTAAAGCGCACGGCGCATACCGCACGGCGCATAGCCTCGGCACCCATGTCGCACTAAACCAAACATGCATATACGCGCGTCACTCTTTCATACCCGACAATGGGCAGCGAATGTGGGCTACGACTCTGTCCGCTTCGTTTCCGAAATCGAAACGGCCTTTGAGCTCGATTCCGACGAGGGTCCGGACGATTTGAAGACCGAGATCGTAGCTTTTGCTGCCGAAATCCTCGGGCAACAGATTTCCGTCATTGATGACGCGGATGTGCAGCATGCCGTCTTCGATGCGTTCGGTGATGGTGAGGATGCCGTGCGGCTGATTTTCGAAACCGTGGTCGAGCGCGTTGTGGATGAGTTCATTCACGGCAATCGCGAGCGTCACGGCTTTTTCGGATGCGACGACGAGCGGTTCCTCTTCGAGATCGGTCACAAGTTCCACGCGCGAGGCCGCGGTGAGACTGTCCAGGGATAATTTGCAAAGGCGGGAGAGGAGCTCGTGCCAATCGACATTTTCGCCGCTCTGCCGGGCCAAAATTTCATGAATTTGGGAAATGCCGAGAATCCGATCGACGGCGCGGCGAAGCGCTTCCTTCGTTTCCTCATTCTCCGCGCGCCGGCTTTGCATACGCAGGATTCCGGCAATGGTATTTAAATTATTTTTCACGCGATGGTGAATTTCTTTGATAACGGAATTTTTGACTAAAATTTGCTGCTCTTTTTCGCGCACGGCTGTGACGTCGGTGAGAATAAGAATCGTGCGGCTCACTTTTCCGTGCATGAGAATCGGGAGCCCCCACGCGGAAACGGTGATACCGCCGGCTTCTTCTTCGCCGGAATCCGGGCGCCCCGTTTCCATCATTTTTTCGACGAGCGGCCAATGCACCATGACGCGCCCCAAAATATTTTTTTGCTCCGCCGCTTCTTTATCGAGGACGAAACAGAGCCCGGCCGCCATGTCATTCGCATACATGATGCGCCCCATCGAATCCAAAATGAGGAGACCGTCCTGCATTTTCGGCGGATAATACGGCATGTCCATGAGCGGCATTTGGAGCGCCATGTACGCCGTATCGATGAGAACCTGCTGCTGTTTCAATGAATTGGCCATGAAACCGACGGCGGCGAAGGGCGTGCCGGCGTTATCAATCACGGGATACGCGGTGAGCGCGACTTTTTTTCCGATTTCGAGCTCTTTGCGCCCGACGATTTTTTTACCCGTCATGAGGACGCTTTCGGCGAGCGCGACTTCATTCATGAAATAGACGTCGCCTTCGGTAAAAGCGGGATTTTGCACGGAAAAAGACGGCATCGCCGTGCAGAGGACGACGGCCATTTCTTCATTTTTCCCCGCGACGATCACGATGACCTGCTCGCGCGTCAAATCCGCGGTAAATTGCAACGCTTCCTGCATGTTTCCCAAAATGCGCATTTGCACTTCGGACAGGTTCGTCTTCTCACGCGCCAACGAAAAAAGTTGCTCTCTCTCCATCATTTCTCACTTTTTTGAAACTTGATGTCCGCCTGTTCGGCCAAAAAAGGCAGCCGCGGATCGGCATTTAATGTCCAAGGCGCGAAATCAGAGGCTTCAGCCATGTAATACGCACGGCAGCCGATCATGGCGCCGTTATCCGTGCACAAAATCGGATCGGGACGGCAGAGGCGAAGGCCGCGCGCCGCGCATGCCGCTTCCAACGCTTTCCGAAGGCCGCTGTTTGCCGCGACGCCCCCGGCCAGCGCAATCGTCTTAAGTCCCGTGAGCTCGGCCGCCGCCATCGTTTTGGAAACGAGGACATCCACCACCGCTTTTTGAAACGAAGCGGCGACGTCTTCCTTGGAAACCGTTTCCTTTTTCATCTCCGCCGTGTGAAGATAATTAATCACGGCCGATTTGAGACCGCTGAAGGAAAAATCGAAATTGTGCTCTTTTGCCATCCCGACGGGGAAGGAAATCGCATTCGGATTGCCGCTTTGCGCGAGTTTATCGATGTGCGGGCCGCCCGGATACGGATATCCCATGACGCGCGCGATTTTATCGAAGGCTTCGCCCGCCGCGTCGTCCCGCGTCTGGCCGAGGAGTTTAAACGTATTGTAATCTTCAATCACGACGATCATCGTATGCCCGCCGGAGACGACGAGCGATAAAAACGGCGGTTCCAAATCGGGATGCTGCAACAAATTCGCGAAAATGTGGCCTTCCATGTGATTGACGGCAATGAGCGGTTTCCCCAATGCCCAGGCCGCCGCTTTCGCCGCCGCGACGCCGACCAAGAGTGCTCCGACGAGTCCCGGCCCCTGCGTGACGGCAATCGCATCGACATCTTTCCACGAAAGCCCCGCTTCCGAAAGCGCCTCTTCCGCGACGGGAAGGACGTCCTCGATATGGTGGCGCGACGCGATTTCCGGCACGACGCCGCCGAATTTTTTATGAATGGGCACTTGCGAAGAAATGACGTCCGATAAAATTTTCCGCCCGTTTTCCACGACGGCGCAGGACGTCTCGTCACAGCTCGATTCAAACGCTAAAATTTTCATGTTTCCGTATGTCTCTCCTATCATTCTTCATTCTTCATTCGTCATTCGTCATTCGTCATGTATTTATGAAACGGGGTCCTCGACAAGCGGCCGCCCCATGATAAATCCGTCTTCTTTCGGCAAATCGTACACGCCTTTTCGAAGCGCTTTCACCGTAAAACCGTATTTCCGATACAGCGCCTGCGCGGCGACATTCGACGTGCGGACCTCCAAATACATCGAAGCCATCCCGAGCGTCTTCGCTTCCGCCAGCAGCGCTTTCATAAGCAAATCGGCAATCCCGCGCCGCCTTTCTTTTTTGGAAACGCCGATATTGACGAGCTGCGCCTCATCGACCACATACCACGAGCAGGCGTATCCCACGACGACGCCATTCTTTTCCGCGACAAGATACGCGCTGTGCGGTTTCGAAAGATCGGCGGCGACCGTTTCCTCATGCCAGGCATCGGTGAAACATTCCGTCCCGATTTCGTAAATCGCATGAGCATCTTTCGCGGCCGCCTCGCGAATCAGCGGCTCTCCGGATGTCTCTGTTCCCATAAAACCTCCGCTTCGCTTCTGCGGATATAATTCGGGACGAGCGTCATCGGATCGGATATTTCTCCGCGCAAAAGTTTCTCCACGGCCGCCGCGGCGACACTTCCCGCGCGGCACAGGCGATTTTGCGGCGGCGCAAGCCGTATCCCCGCCGCGATTAATTTTTCTTTGTACACATCCGCCGATTCTCCGACGGCAATAATCGGCCCTTCATGCGCGGAAGCCGCTGCGATCACCGTATCAATCGGTGCGACGTGAATCGGCACTTCTTCCCGCACCGTTTCAAAAGCCGAATAGAGCGCTGCGTACACATTTCCGCGCTGCGCATCGAGAAGCGGCAAAATATACGCCTGCGCGCCCGCCAGATTCCATGCGAGCGCTTCCGTCGTATCGACGCCGA
Source organism: Erysipelotrichaceae bacterium (assembly GCA_963651795.1). Taxonomy (GTDB): domain Bacteria; phylum Bacillota; class Negativicutes; order Veillonellales; family Dialisteraceae; genus UBA1822. The sequence goes on from CAVJQK010000031.1 coordinate 4,386, forward strand.
TGAGCGGCACATGCCAAATGCGCGCCGCCGTTTTTGCCGTCGCAAGTCCGATGCGAAGCCCCGTGAAAGAGCCCGGCCCCACCGCGCAGGCAACCGCCGTAATCTCTTCTTTGGAAACGCCCGCATCGGCGAGCATCGCATCCATGTGCGGGACGAGCTGCTCGGAATGCGTGAGTTTCCTCTGTACCGTCCACTCCGCGACGAGCCGATCTCCTTCGGAAAGTGCGCACGAAAGCACCAGCGATGACGTTTCAATGGCTAAGAGCATACGCTTCAATCTCCTTTCCGAGCCCGGCCGGCACACTGTCCGTCCAGGAAACGGTAATATCGCGCACCGTTTCCGAAATTCTCGTAAAATGCAATGTGAAAGCCTCCGCCGGAATCATATCCGGGAATAAATCCGCCCATTCCGCGACCGTGACGCCGCCCACGCTGTACTCATCCCAACCGATATTGTATAAATCGAACGCATCATTCAGCCGATAAAAATCAAAATGTTTCAGCGAAAGCGTCCCTTCGTACAAATTCATAATATTGAACGTCGGGCTCGTCACCGGATCCGTAATTCCCATCCCTTCGGCGAGGCCTTGCACGAAATGCGTTTTCCCCGTGCCGAGATCGCCGATGAGCGCGAGAAATAAATCGTTTCCCGCATGCGCCCCGATAAAACGCCCGAGCGCCTTCGTTTCTTCCGTGCTTTCCGTCCTGATTGTCACTTCGAAAGCCATGTCATCAAATCCTCAAATCGGGCGCCGGCAATCTGCCGACCCTCATCATAAAAATCCGAAAGTTTTTGCGCGTTTTTCTCCGCGCGCGTCACCGTGACCGGTTTTTCCGGCCGTATCAGAAACGCTTTTCCTTCCGCTTCGAGCTTTTCCAATTCCGCAAGGCGCGCGTTGTACCGCTCCGGAATCGTCACCATGAGCTCGGCCGCTTTGGGATATTTCCGCAGGCAAAATTCCACGAAACGCCGCGCCGCGGAGCCGACCGGTTCCTTCCGATACCCGCGATTCCGCGTCAAGACATACACCGCTTTTTCCGCCGGAAACGGAAGCTCTTCGGGCAGCGGCCCCGGCGAAATCGCAAGCCCGCCGTCCACGTATTTCCGCCCGTCGAACACAATCGGCTCGGAAATCATCGGAATCGTCGCGCTCGCTTCCACCGCCGTCATGTACGTTTCCGCATCGCATTCTTTGGAGGAAACGAAACGCGGCGCTCCCGTTTCCAAATCCGTCACGAGCGCCATCATTTCCTGCGCGCTTTGCGAGAATGTTTCAAAATCGAAGGGATCCAATTTGTGCGACAATTCGCCGAAAATGAATTTGAAATTGAAATAACCGCCGCCGAAAAGCCAATGGCGCAGCCCCATGTAGCGGCTGTCGGCGCAATAGGTGAGATTGATGCGGCGATTGCGCTCCGGCTGACGCGACACGTACGAGACCGCCTGGAGTGAGCCGGCGGACACGGCCGAAATTTTTTCAAAGAAACAGCCGCGTTCCTGAAACGCATCCAAGACGCCCGACGTGAATACACCGCGCATCGCGCCGCCTTCCAAGACGAGCGCGGCGCGTTTCTCCAAAATTTCCGTCATTTCTTTATTTTCTGGCCGCCGATTGCTGCTTCACGGCTTCCATGGCCGCTTTGATGGCGTCCTGGTCACCCAAATATTCCGCACTTTCGACGGAGAGGTCGTCATTCAGGTGATAGACACGCGGCACGCCCGTCGGCACATTGATGCCCGCGATTTCTTCGGGGGAAATGCCTTCCAAAATCATCATGAGCGCGCGGATGGAATTGCCGTGCGCCGCGATGAGGACGCGCTCGCCGGAGAGAATTTTCGGCGCGATTTCTTCTTTGAAATAGGGGGAAACGCGCGCCACGGTGTCTTTGAGGCATTCCGTCAGCGGAAACTTCACGCCGCCTGCGGCCAGTTTCTTCAAAGACGGCAGGAAAATCGGATTTCTGGGATCGTCTTCCGTCAGGGCCGGCGGCTGCACGTCGTAACTTCTGCGCCAAAGCTGCACTTGCGCGGCGCCGTATTTTTCCGTCGTTTCACTCTTATTGAGGCCCTGGAGCGCGCCGTAATGACGCTCGTTCAACCGATAATCTTTCACGACCGGAATCCACGCGAGATCCAATTCATCCAGCACCGTCTGCGCCGTATGAATCGCGCGTTTTAAAACGGATGTATAGCAAATATCAAACGAAAAACCGTTCTCCCGAAGAAGTTTCCCGGCCTCGTGCGCTTCGGAAAATCCCTTCTCCGCCAAATCCACGTCCGTCCAACCGCAGAATAAATTCTTCTGATTCCATTCACTCTCCCCGTGACGAATCACGACTAATGTGTACATATTGTGCCTCCTTTATGAAACAAAAAATTTCCTGCTATATTTGTGCCATGGCTCGGAGCCGGGAGCCGGGAGCTAGGAGCTTTAGGCGGTGTCGCCTTACGGCGACGATTTTGTTTTAATCGGCGCCATAGGCGCCTCGCGCTGCGCGCGGCTTTTGCCGCCTTCGGCGGCGAGGCGCGCAGCGCCGATTAGGACATAATGCCGCGCAGCGCACAGGTTAAAGCCCATAGCCCACGGCCCATAGCCCATAGCTCCAGCACTCAAGTCGCACTAAGCCAAACGCCCCTAATTGCGCTTAAAGTGATCGTAGCCCCCGCGCCGTATTTTCACGCACTCTCCGTCTCTCTCCAGAAACGCTTCGCCGCAGCCGCTGCGGACAGTGCCGATCGCCACGGCGCCTACTTTTTCTTGCACCTTTTTAAAAGCGAGCGGATCCATTGTGCCGAGGAGCGCGTAATCTTCGCCGCCGTATAGCGCGTAATCAATGGGATTTTTGCCGTAGCGGGCGGCCGCGCGCCGCGTTTCCTCCGAAATCGGAAATAATGTTTCATCCAAAATCAAATTCACACCGGACGCCTCGGCGATTTCGCGCGCCTCACCGGCGATACCGTCCGTCACATCATTCAGGGAATGCACGCCGGCTTTGCGCAATATTTCCGCCGCTTCGACCAGCGCCTCCGGCCGCCTATGCCGTTGCACCGCACGAGGAAACAGCGTGCTCTCCTTTGCGGAAATCGCATCCAGCCCCGCCGCCGAATCGCCGACGGTTCCGACGAGAAACACCGTATCGAATTCTTTTGCGCCGGATCTCGTCACCGCGCCGCCTTCCGGCACTTCGCCGACGACCGTCCCCGTCAGAATAATACCCTGCCGCGAGCCCGTCACATCGCCGCCCAAAAGATTTACGCCGTATTTTCGGCACGCCGCGCGCACGCCATCGTAGCAGCGCACCGGCCATTCCGCATCCAAATCGTCCGGAAGCGACGCCGAAATCACAAATTGCTTCGGCACCGCGCCCATCGCCGCCATATCACTGAAATTCGCGATGCAAAGTTTCCGGCCCACATCTTCGGCGCTCATGGTTTCCGACGTGAAATGAATACCCTCGACCATCGTATCCGTCGAAATGACCTGATCGAAACCGGGCGTCGCGCGATACACCGCGCCGTCATCGCCCGCGCCCAATACGACGGATTCCGGCCGATAAATGAGATGCTCGGAAATTTTTCGAATCAGTCCGAATTCGCCCACATCCCGCACCGTTTCCCGCTTCGGATCGGTCATAGAATTTCCACACCTCTTTGCGCCAGATCCGCGACGGATTTTTCATGGTCCGCCTCCGCAACCCAGCCGAGACCTTCCGTCAAAAGCGTCACCGAATGCCCCGCGGAAAGAAGCGAAAGCACCGTTTCCCGCACGCAATATTCCGACGCGATGCCACCGACGTAGACATGAGAGGAAACCGTTTCCGAAAGCGCAAGGCCCTTCTCCGTCTTCCCGGCGAACGCCGAATATTCTTCTGTGTCATCCGCGCGGCCTTTCAGAAAAATATTTTCCGGCCGCGGCCGATTTTCTTCTTTTTCGATTTTCGAAAATTCTTCCGAAAGCGCGGCGCCGTGCGTCCCCGCGACACAATGCACCGGCCAAATACCGCCGTTTTCCGTAAACGAACCGTTCGTGGGATTGTGCCAATCCGACGTATACAAGACGCGCACGTCATGCGCATTCGCAAAGGAAACCAAAAACGCCACGGCTTCTTTCGCGTGCGCGCAGGCGAGCGACCCGTCGATAAAATCATATTGCGAGTCCACAATCACCAAATCATCCATCCCGTTTCCTCCCTTTTATAAATTTTGTTACTTCTTTGTATTGTACCAGTTTTCCCCCAATCCGTACAAGACTTTATAAAGAAATCAGTCTATTTGCAAAGTTTCGCTTCCTGCAACATTTGTGCTTTTGCCATGCGCTATGCGCCGTGCGGTATGCGCTTCTTCCCTCTTTCCCCTTCACTCTTCCCTATTAAAAAAATTCGTCGCCGCAGGCGACACCTGAATTGCCAATTTCTAATTGCTCATTGCTGATTTTTCTCGCATCAACGCATCCGCGCATCAACGCATCAACTCATTTTTCCCTTGCACCAAATCTTATTTATTTGTATACTATTACGTATGCGTAAAACGACAAAATTCACACAGTAAGGAGATGGCATTCTTGGATCTTATCGGCGCCGTTATTTCATTTTTAAACGTCGGCTTCTTTTCCGGCATCGTGTCTCGCTTCACCGGCGCGAACATGACCGTCCTCATTCTCGCCTCGCTTCTCTACCTGGGCGGGCGCCCCATCGAAATCGTGGGCATCATGATGACCTACCTCGTCTTCATGCGCCTCACCATGTACACGCAGGATCATCGCATCAATTACAAAGAACTCAAAATTTTCAACGGCTGGAAACTGTGGTTTCTCGGCATTTTGGTTCTCCTCTGCCTCCTTATTTATCCCTTCGCGGCCCTCGCGCTCTTCCTCGCATTCTTCCTCACCGAACTCATGGCGCGCGTCTATGAAGAAACGGATCCCAAAGATCGGCTTCCCGTTTCCACCCTCGCGACCTACGCCTGCATAGCCGGCGCGATTACCACCGCGTGCTTCGCCGCGACCATGCTCATTCCGGAAGAATTTTATTACGGCATTGCCGCAGCCGCCATTCTCGCCGTCGCCGCCTTCTTCTGGTGGATCGGCCAGGATCGCAAACGCCTCGCCGGATGCTGGGACACCGTCATCATGGGAAGTTTCATCCCCGCCGGCCTCTTCGGCCTCGACCTTTCCGATTGGCTGGACGACATGCGCCGCTACGGGAAACAGAGCAAACTCGCGAAAAGTCTGCCCTTCATTTACCTCCCGGCCTTCTACATTGCCTTCATTGCGGGAAATGTCTTCTTCGGCATTTTCTCCTTCTCCGGCCTGATCCTCACATTCTTCTCGGCCCTCTCCATCCGCCTCTTCGGCTACTACCAAATGTCCGGCAAAGGAAAAACGAACCTCGTGTCGCTGGCCGTCGTCATTCTGGCCGCCGTCTGCCTCCTCCTCACCGCTCCCACCCCGACCGGTATCAGCGAAGTCATAGACGTCTACCTCCCGAGCCAACCGGCGATCGATGTGTGGGAATTGATAAAGTAAGAAACGGAAACGATGAAAACGCTCTCAGAAATTTGGGAGCGTTTTTTTGTAGGGGAATAGGGAAGCGGGAAGAGGAAAGGGGCGCACTCGGCGTAGTGCGACATTGGTGCGCGAGACGTCAGACTGTCAGACGATGAGACATGAGACGCGCGCTCGGCTTTAGCCCCTGCCGACGGCTGACAGCTGACGGCTGACGGCTTTAAGAGGTGTCGCCTGCGGCGACGATTCCTGTTGTAAAAGT
>CAVJQK010000032.1:0-9896 GCA_963651795.1 Erysipelotrichaceae bacterium
ATGTATAAGATTCATCTGTTCTATCCTCTTTTACATATTTCCCAGTAAAATCACCATACTTATGCCCAAAAGAAACCGTATTAGACGCCGAAGCAACAGCATAACTTCCAATTGCCACCGAATTTAAAGCTGTAGCTCTACTAAGAAAACCAAAAGCGACAGATTGAGACGCTACATATGAATGTACCCCAATCGAAATTCCTTCTTTACTTGCCACACTATGATAGCCAATCGCAATAGCGCTCTGATCATTTGCCGCTGAATAATTTCCGACTGCTATTGAACCAGATCCATCTGCATAAGCTCCATCCCCAACTGCCGTCGCGCCATCACCGTTTACCGTTGCCCCGCCCTTGTTAAAAGTTTCCGCAGTATCACCTGTACCGACACCACTCACTGCCGTCGATGCTTGAGCCTGTTGCGAGGCGGCGAGACCGAGGCCGCAGAGTGCCAAAATAGCCATTGATATCCGTATACGTGCTTTCATTTCTTTTTTCATAGCGGTCTCCTCCGTTGTGAACATTTAAATATCCTATTTTAATGTTACATAATTATCCCCCTACTCTGTCAATTTGAAATATTTTATGGGACTCATAGATGTATTCTATAAATACATATTTTGATATATTTTACGAATGCATTATTGCTTGATTTGATATGGATAGAGAGCGTTGATGCGTTGATGCGCGAATGCGTTGATGCGAGGCAGGATGCGCGAAATATGGTGATGGGCGATGAGTGATGGGCGATGAGTGATGGGTGATGAGATGCAGGAAGCGCTTCGCGCATTTTATATGCGCCTTCGGCGCGCACTATCTTCCGGCGCTTCGCGCCACCTTCTTTCAAAAGAAGGCTTTCAGAGGTAGCGCCTTCGGCGCATTTTTTATGCCGGCGGAGCCGGCGAGCGAGCTTGCGAGCGATTTAAAATGGGTGGGTCAATATTCGGGTGGGCTTCCTATTTCATGCCGCGCGCAGCGCGAGCGAGCCGAGCGAGCGATTATAACAGGATTCGTCGGCGTCAGCCGACACCTCTTAAAGCCGTCAGCCGTAAGCTGTCAGCCGTCGGCAGGGACCCCGGCCGAGCGCGCGTCTCACGTCTTTCAGTCTGACAGTCTTGCGCACAAATGTCGCACTACGTTTTGCGCGCCTCTTTCCTCTTTCCCCTTCCCTCTTCCCCAAAACAAAAAAGCCCCGAAGGGCTTTCGTTTCTTCAATCTTTGAAGTACGGCTTGAAGACGCTTTCGTGGGCTTTTTCTTTTTTCTTTTTCCCGTTTCCTTCTTTTTTATAATCGCGATCCTTTTTGTAGTCGCGATCTTTTTTGAAACGGGCTTCTTTTTTGAAGTTTCCTTCTTTACGGAAGGGTTTGCGTTTACCGGGGAAGGTTTTTTCTTCGGTGATGGAAACGGGGGTGACGTCGGGCTGCTTGATAAGAAGTTTTAGAGCGGCGGAGACGAGGGTGACGGAGTCGATGTCGTTCAGGAGTTCTTCGGCTGTCTCGTAATACGTTTCCAGTCCGCCTTCTCCGGCGGTGCGGCGCAGGGATTCGATGGCTTCGCGCTGGTTTCCTTCGATGACTTCGGTGAGGGTGGGCACGGAGCGGCGACGAATGCGGCGGCGGATGAGGTGCTCGATGTCGCGGAGTTGGCGCATTTCGCGGGAGAGGACAAAGGTGACGGCAAGGCCGGTGCGTCCGGCGCGGCCGGTACGTCCCACGCGGTGTACGTAGCTTTCGGGGTCTTGCGGCATGTCGAAGTTGTAGACGTGGGTGACGCCGCTGATGTCGAGGCCGCGGGCGGCGACGTCGGTGGCGACGAGGATGTCGATGGTATTTTCTTTGAATTGGCGGATGACGGAGTCGCGCTTGGGTTGGGAGAGGTCTCCGTGGATGCCTTCGGCGGTGTATCCGCGTTTTTTGAGGGCGGCGGTGACTTCGTCGTTTCTCTTTTTGGTGCGGACGAATACGATGGCGAGGTCCGGTTCCTGCATGTCGAGAAGGCGGCAGAGGGCGTCGAATTTTTGTCCGTCGGGAAGTTCGATGTATTCTTGTTCAATGAGGTCAATGGTGACGGTGGCCGCTTTGATTTTGACGGTTTCGGGATCTTTCAGAAATGTATCGGCGAGTTCGCGTATCGGCTCGGGCATGGTGGCGGAGAAGAGCATGGTCTGCTTATTTTCCGGCATGGTTTCCATGATAGTGCGTATGTCGTCGATGAAGCCCATGTCCATCATTTCATCGGCTTCGTCGAGGACGAGGATTTGGACGTGGGAGAGGTCGACGGTGCCGCGTTTCATGTGGTCCATGAGGCGGCCGGGGGTCGCGACGATGATTTCGGGGCGGCCGCGGAGGGCGCGGAATTGCCGATTGATGTCCTGCCCGCCGTATATCGGAAGGGCGCGGACGGCGGCAAATTGCGCGAGGTGATTGATTTCTTCGGCCGATTGGACGGCGAGCTCACGCGTCGGGGAGAGGATGATGGCCTGGGGCCCGGGGAGCGAGGTGTCGATGCGCTGCAGGACGGGGATGCCGAAGGCGGCGGTCTTTCCGGTACCTGTCTGCGCTTGGCCGATCATGTCGCGGCCGGTCATGGCGACGGGGATCGCGACTTTCTGTATCGGCGTGGGTTCTTCGAATCCCATGTCTTCCACGGCGCGCAAAATGGGCGCGACTATACCGAGATCTTTAAATGTTTCCGGCATTTTTCCTACTTTCCTCCATCTCATCCATCCAATGCATGGTCACGGTATCAAATTCGACGGGAGCGGACGGAGCGCCGACGCTTTCGAAACCGACGCCCAGTTTCCCTTTATAAAATTCCACGGCAAGGCCGGCCGCATTGAGCCGCGCGGCGTAGATTGTCTTATCGCGCGCGACGCCTACGAGGCGATAATCGCCGGGCGGAGAAATGGTGCGCCAGCCGCCCGTTTCATCATTGTACAAATAAATTAAATTATCTTCCGTATCGTCATAGAAGAAACGATCTTCATCGTAGAAAACGGCAATCGTGCCGACATGGGAGGTCTGCACGTAAATGCGGCGTGTGTCGTAATTGGCATCCGTACGATAGACGCGGTAGAGGCCGCCCCGCACCTGCATTTTCATATAAACGGCATTCGTCGCGGGCGAATAGGCGACGGCGGTGATTTTGCTGTCGCGCGGCAAATCTTCGATGGGCGCATCGGATTCGTGGCCGCTGCCCTCCGGATTGTAGCGCGCGAGCGTCACGTTCCATTTTCCGCCCTTCCAATCGGCCGGATAGAGCGCCATCAACGCGAGATTTCTGTCCGGAATCCATTCGAAGAAGGAGACGCCGTTTCCTTTCAAATCCACACGCTGGGGATTGCGCAAATTATCGGCGTCGTAAATGGTGACGCTCCGCTCGGAAACGTCCGCCATGTAGTGATTATCGTAGGAATAATAGGCTTTCCCGGTGATGCGCACGTCTTCAAAAGCGTCGCGCCCCGCGGTTTCCGTTTCCGCCTTTTTTTCTTTCTGTATATCGGAAACGGCGTAATCGGCCGTCGTCGCGAAGAGGACTTGGTCGAGATAGACGTAAATGCCCGTCTGCAGCGCCGCGCCCGCCGCAAAGCAGAGAAGGACTCGTTTCATATTCATATCCGTTTCCTCCTCACTTCACGATAAAGGCCGTCGGAATCATGCGCTCGCCCAGAAGATCGGCCGGCTTATTCACGACTTTGCCGTTGTAATAGAGCGTCGTCGACGAACCGCCGTCCAAATTGGCCGCGATGTACGCCCCTTGCTCATAGAGAATATTTTGCATATCCGCCAATGTGGCGCCGATGCTGTATCCCGGCTGGCGCCCGTCAATCACGACGAAAAGCATCGTGCCGTCTTTCTTTTGGCCGATGGCCGAGCGCGGGCTGATGCCCCAACCGCCGTCGCCGGAGCGAATCATTTTCTCGCCGTTCATGATGAGCGGCGGGCCGAATGTGAGCCCTTCGATGGCGCCCATTTCCTTGAGTTCGCGCTTATTGTACTCGCCGGCGATGAGGTTTCCGTCCTTCGTCATGCCGATGAAATCGACGCGCTCATCGGGGCCGACCTCTTTGCCGAGCAAATATTTTCCCTCATGAAGAATGAAACCGTACGGCAGGCGCCCGGTCCCCGTCCCGTTCGGATCGTAGAAACCGCCGCCGTTAATGGCCGCGACGCCGCCCGCATTTTTGCAAATATTGCTCGTCGTGTCGCCTTTTTCATTGATATCCGCCGCCGTCGCAACCTGTATGCGCTTCGGATTCGGAATTTCCAGAATGTAACCGACGAAACGATTCGCCTCGATTTTCTGCAAACGTAAAGAATTATCCGTCTTCGCGCGGAAACGGATGATTTCCTGCTTCGGCGCCGAGGAAACGCCGCCCAATATTTCATTCAATTGTTCTTGGTCGAAAAGCCAGGTAATGTAGAACGGGTGCCGCGACCGAATAATCGCACCCACGACCGCGCGGCGCAAATTGCCGAAGGGGCCGAAGAGCACGATAAAAGGCGACGTGACGATGAAGAAAATCAAGGTCACGACGATGAAGCGAAACCACGTCTGTTTCCAAAATCGATTCATAGATACTCCGTATATTGGTCTAACATATAGAGAAGCAGCTTTGTGCTACATGGGTGCTGAGGCTATGCGCCGTGCGGTATGCGCCGTGCGCTTTAGCAGGTGCGCTGCGCGGCATTTTTTTATAATCGCTCGCTCCGCTCGCTAGCGCTGCGCGCGGCATAAAATAAATTCGCCGTAGGCGATACCGCTCATCGATTAGCGTAGCGATATCGATGCCATACAAAAATCGTCGCGTAGCGACACCGCTTAAAGCGCATACCGCACGGCGCACGGCGCATCGCTTTCTCTCCCATGTCGCACTACCCTTAATATACCGATGTGTAATTATCCACCGTGAGGCGTTCCAAATAATTGTCGTCGCCGACTTCGTTTCCGATCCAGGCGCGGCGGAGACAATACGGCGAATCACCCTTGTGCACGCGGCCGCCGTCCGACGTCACGACCATGCGGATGCCGAGACTTTTCACGATTTCCATCACCTCGGCGTTGTAACTCCCGTACGGATACGCGAGCCAGTGATTTTCGATACCGAGCCGGTCGCGGAGCGCCTTTTGCGCCGTTTCCAAATCCGCACGCGCCGCCGCAGGCGAAATCTGCGCCAGCTCCGGATGCGTCGCCGTGTGGCTCGCAATCGTCACGGCGCGGCTCTCTGCCATTTCCGAAAGCTGCTCCCACGTCATGCGATTCGACTTCCCGACGTCCCCCGTAATCACAAAAACCGTCCACGGATAGCCGTACTCCTTCATCAGCGGATAGACGATTGAATAATTGTCCGCGTACCCGTCGTCGAACGTGATGCACACGGGCTTTTCGGGCAGCGGCGCCCCCTCCGTCACATACGCGTAAAGCTCCTCCATCGAAATCGGATGGAAACCGCCCGCGCGGATGAGCTCCAGCTGGCGGCGGAAATTTTTCTCCGTCAGAATCGCACCGTTGTCCGGCTCATCGCCGATCATGTGGTACATGAGGACGGAAACGCCCTCCGCCTCGCAAAGTTTCAAGCCGCCGCGCGAAACGCGCGCTTCCCCGCGGGGCCCCTTTTCGGAGGCTTTTGAGGAAACCGTTTCGGAAACGGCCGTCTTTTCGGAACAGGTCGCCTTTTCGGCCTCTTCCCCGCAAGCGGAAATCCCCATCGCCGCACACAAAAGCGCCGCGCTCATCAAAACTTTCGAAAACTTCAAAAACATCCCCGCTTTTTGAAACATCTCAAAACATCCCGACTCCCGTCGAAATGACATTAAAAAAATATTCCATATATTTTACTATAACACCATATTAATTGGCAATGAATTTTAATTCCCATGCGGTGGGAAAGTGCAAAGTGCAAAGTGCAAAGTGCAAAGTGCAAAGGCGCGCTAAGCCGAATTCCCTGCCGACGGCTGACGGCTGACAGCTGACGGCTTTAAGAGGTGTGCGCTCCGCGCACGAATTTTTATACGGCACCGATGCCGCTTCGCTGATCGGTGAAAGGTGTCGCCTGCGGCGACGAATTCTGTTTTAATCAGCGCAAAGCGCCTCGGCGCCTTCGGCGCCCCAGGATGCGCAGAGCGCATACCGTGTTATATGCCGCTTCGCAGGAAATGGGAAATGAAAAATGGGAAATGAGCGCGCTCGGCTTAATGCGCCTTGGCTCCCCTGAAAGGGGAGCCAAAAATAAAACAAAAATTGTCGGCGTAGCCGACACCTGCATCGCATCAACGCATCCGCGCACCAACGCATCAACCCCCATCCTGTCATTCCGGACTTGATCCGCAATCTCTGCTGTCTGAATACTCGCTGCCAATCTTCGGACATGGGTGGTTTTAGCCGCGCGCAGCGCGAGCAATATGTTATAATACATTCGTTGCCTACCCTATACCGGTAACGGAAAGGGGGCGCGTGGTATGATTAGCTTCTTTTCTTTCTTGGTTTCCGTCATAGCCGGTGTGGTTGCAAACTGCATCAGCAAGTGGCTAGGCGGGGATAATTTAGGCAACTAGCACAATGAAAAAGGTCGGAGATTTGCCCCTCCGGCCTTTTTCGTGCGCGATATGAACGCTTCTTTCTTGGTATCCACATTATACCATATTTCATACTACTTTCAAGTGAAAAAATTTCGCGTAAGGCGCACAAATGTCGCACTACACCCAAACGCGCCGATATAACAGGAATCGTGCGCGGAGCGCACACCTGCGACGCATCAACGCATCCGCGCATCATCGCATCAACTTTCCCACTACACTTTGCACTGTTTCCTCAATCGTACCTCTGCTCCTTAATTCTCCTATCCAAATCTCTTCTCGCCGCTTTCGCCGCCATGTCCTGGCGTTTATCATAGAGCTTTTTACCGCTCGCGATGCCGATTTCGCATTTCACGTGTCCGCCTTTGAAATACATTTTGAGCGGGATCAGCGTGTAGCCTTTCGTCTTGAGCGCCATGTCGATTTTCATGATTTCGCGGCGATGCAGGAGGAGTTTCCGCGTGCGGAGGGGATCATGATTGAAACGGTTTCCCTGTTCGTAGGGGCTGATGTGGGCATTCCAAAGAAACGCTTCGCCGTTTTCGATTTTGGCGAAAGCGTCGCGCAGATTCGCACGCCCGGCGCGGATGGATTTCACCTCCGTCCCCGTGAGCGCGATCCCCGCTTCATACGTATCATGTATGAAATAATTGTGATGCGCCTGCCGATTCAAGACCGCCGGCGGCGCGCCTTTCTTTTGCATAAATCCTCCTGATATAAGAATAGTTTACGTGTCGTTTTCGAAATGGCAGGGAGGTAGGAGCGAGGAGCAGGGAGCTTTAAGAGGATGCGCTCCGCGCATAAATTTTTATAATCGCTCGCTCCGCTCGCTAGCGCTGCGCGCGGCTATGCCGCCTTCGGCGGCAAGGCGCCAAAGGCGCCGATTACAACAAATTCGTCGCCGCAAGGCGACACCTTTCATCGATTAGCGTAGCGACATCGATGCTATAAGAAAATTGTCGCGTAGCGACACAAGTTAAAGCTCCCGGCTCCCTGCTCCCTGCTCCCAGCTTCAGCACCCATGTCGCACCAAGCCAAGCACCCCAAATGCGCCTCTTACTTTCTCTTCTTCCTCTTCCCGTGCGTCGGCTTCTCCAACCCAAGCGATAACGTCGGTTTCCTCTTTCCGCTCGGTGCCTTTCCACCGCCGTGACGGAGTTTCTTTTCCAGATCGAGCGGCGATTTCACTTCGCCCAACATGAAATCGATTTCGCGCTTTTCTTTATCCGCACGGATGAGCGTCACGCGGACGGGCTGTCCCATGCGGAAGGTTTTGCCCGAAAATTTGAGACGAAGCGTCAGCGTATCCTCATTGTATTCCGTTTCCTCATCCATGGTGTCCACATGGACGAGACCTTCCACGCCGTTTTCAAGCCCGACGAAAATGCCGAAACTCGTGACGCCCGTTATATTTCCGTCAAAAGGCTCGCCGACGAAGGGCTCCATATATTCCGTCATTTTGAGGTCATTGACGTCGCGCTCCGTCTGCACCGCATTTTGCTCCGTTTCCGAAATGTGCGACGTCGCTTTTTCCAAAAATCCCTGCTGCCGCCCCAGCTCCTTCTCCTTCGGTTTTCCGAAAAGGGCCTGTCGAATCAGCCGATGCACCAAAAGATCCGAATAGCGGCGAATCGGCGATGTGAAATGCGTGTAGCACGAGGACGCGATGCCGAAATGCCCCAGATTTTCCGTCGAATAGCACGCCTGCGGGAGCGAACGCAGCGACATCACTTCCACGACCGCTTCAATGTCCTCTCCGCGCACACTCTCCAAAAGCCTTTGAATATCTTTAGGCTCGGGTTCCTCCGGGAGCTGCACCTTCGTGCCCAGGATGCGCACCAATTTTTTGAGCGCCTCCACGCGGTCCGGATCGGGATTGGCATGGACACGGTACACCGAAGGATACCCCGTCTTTTTGAGGAAACGGGCGACCGCTTCATTCGCCGCAATCATCGCATCCTCAATCATTTTCTCCGATTCGCCGCGCAGCCGTTTCTCAATGCGAAGCGGTTTCCCGTCCGCATCCAAAACGACCTTGTATTCCGGGAACTCAAATTCAATCGCCCCGCGTTCTTTGCGCTCGGCCCGAAGCGCCCCGGCACAATCGCGCAGTGCCGAAAGCATCGGAAGAAACGGCCGCAAATCCTCCGGCGCGATATCCTCCTCAAAAGCCTTATTGATTTCCGTATAATTGCAGCGCCGCCCCACGCGAATCACCGCAGGCGTAATCCGCTCCGTCGTGACGCGCCCCGTCGGCGAGACGTCCATCAAGCACGCCATCGCATACCGATCCACGCCCTGATTCAAGCTGCACAAATCATTCGAAAGCTGAAACGGCAGCATTGGAATCACACGATCCGCGAGATACACCGAATTTCCGCGCCGATACGCCTCATCGTCCAGCAGCATACCCCGTTTCACATACCGACTCACATCCGCGATATATACGCCCAAAAAGAAATGCCCGTTCGGCCGGCGCTCGCAATACACCGCGTCATCCAAATCCTTCGAATCCGCGCCGTCAATCGTCACCATCGGCACATCGCGGAAATCCGCCGTTTCCTCTTCCAAAGAAATTTCGCGCGCCAGCTCTTCCGCCTCTTTCATGAGCTCATTCGGAAACACGTGCGGCAGGCGGTGCGCGGCCACAATCACGTCAATATCGAGCCCCTTATCGCCCTCGTAACCCAAAATTTCCGTGACGCGCCCCTCCGCGTTCGACCATTCACCCGGCCAACGCGTGATTTCGACGACGACGCGCGCCCCCGAAACGGCATCCATATCGAGTCCCTTCGGGATATCTATAGTCATGTGAATTTTTTCGTCAATCGGCGTCACTTCCCCGCCGCTTCCGAGGAAATCATACGTGCCGACCACAGTCTCATTCGCGCGCTTCGTGACATTCATCACCCGCCCGCACACGCGATGCCGCGCCGAGTTTCCGCGAATTACCTTCACGACGACCGAATCATTATTCACCGCCGTCCCGCGGTCCTCCTCGGCGATAAAAATATCCTCATGATCCTTATCCGTAATCAGGAAACCGAATCTCCCGTACGATTTATAAGCGCCCTCGACCACAGCCCCGGGGGCGTACACATCCAACTCTTTTTTATCCATTCCTTCTCCTTTGTATAGTGAAACATTTGTCATGCTAAGCTTTTGTGCTACATTTGTGCTGTAGCTATGCGCCGTGCGGTATGCGCCGTGCGCTTTAATTTGTACGCTGCGCGGCATTTTTATAATCGCTCGCGGTGCTCGCTCGCGCTGCGCGCGGCCAACGTCGATAAGCGTAGCGATATCGACGTTATAAAACAGAAT